>JACQPO010000014.1 GCA_016207545.1 Methanobacteriota archaeon
CAGTGGACATCGTGCGACGACACGGCGGGACCGTGCAGCTCGCCTTCGCCTAAGGGCAATTTCGGCGGCTCGGGCTTCTCGCGGCGGGAGGCCCAGAAATCCTCGGGGACGTCGTCGTAGACGGACCCCATCTTCCCCGCCTCTTCCTTCGCCTTCTGCGCCTCGACGAGCTCCGCGATCCGCTCCTTGCGGAACATCCAGTAGTGGATTCGCCACTCGCGCCCGTCGTAGAGCGTCGTCTCCTCACGCTCCGTCGTCAGGATCCCGGAATCCTCGAGCATGTAGAACGCATCGCGGTCCTCCGGCTCGAGGACGTTGTCGATGATCCGCTCGGAGTAGCCGAAGAAGTTCAGGACGTGCTGGGCCATCGCCCGGGCCTCGTCATCCTTCATCCCCGCGCGATCGATACTGTTCTTGATTGCCCGGGTCAGGTCCTCGACGGTCAAGGTGCCAAGAGGGCCTTGACCCGTCTTGGTCTGGATTGCCATAATCGGGCCTCGGGCCCTCTCTTAGGCGGGGGGGAGCTATTTATAAGTTCCGCGCCCTCAACCCCTACCTGATTCTCATCCTGCCCGTGGGAGGCTCCGGGCGCCGGAAGGCATAAAGGCTTCCCCACCTACGTATGTCGGGGCAGGCTGGGGGCAGGTGACGCCGACGGACGAGGGCATGGCGCGGGAAGTTGCAGCGCTCCGACGCGAGGTCCAGGAGTTGCGGAACGCCCTCGCCCAGATCATCGGGGCACGTCCGAAGATGGCTCCGGGACGCGTCCGGACGTTCGTGGAAGGATTCGACGAGTCGCTGGAGGGCGGCATCCCCGCGGGCCATGTCGTCCTCCTCGCGGGCCCCTCGGGGTCCATGAAGACGTCCCTCGCGCTGAGCATGGTGTACCACAACCGGAGGGAGGGCGCGAGCGCCCTGTACATCTCCCTGGAAGAGGGGCGCGACAGCCTCTTGCGCACGATGGAGCGCCTCGGGATGAAGGGCGGGGACGACTTCATCGTCGACATCGCGAAGCTTCGCACGGAGCACGATGTCCTCGAGGGCACCCACGACTGGCTCCAAATCCTGAAGGACTTCCTCGTCCGCCGGATGGAGAAGGACAAGCTCCAGATCCTCGTCATCGACCCGCTGAACTCCCTGTACTCCCTCACGGAGCTGAAGTACCCGCGGCGGGACTTGTTCCACTTCTTCACGTTCCTCCGCGGCCTCGGCGTCACGGCCCTCCTCATCGCGGAATCCGAGGGCGACGACGACTTCCCGAACCACGAGGAGTTCCTCGCGGATGGGGCAATCACGCTCTCGTACACGAACGCCCCGGATGGGCGCGTGGACCTCCGCATTCGGTGCCTGAAGATGCGGCACGCGAACCACGCGCGGGACTACTTCCGGCTCGACTTCGGCGAAGGCCGGTTCCGCGCGCGGCCGATTGGGACGGAAGGTCAGTAGGTCCCCTTGATTTTGTTCCGGTCAATCTTCACGCCCGACGGCGTGACCAACAACCAGTTCTTCCCGACCGCAGCGACGTCGCCCCCCGTGTCGCGGGAGACGTTCTTCAGGTCCGAGGTGATCCGCTTGAGCGCGAGCTCGTCGTTCGCCAGGGACGTGAAGTCGATAAGCAACATGTCCCCGTTGTACACGTGTGTCGTGAGGTCCCCGACGTCTTCGTAGCGGTAAATCTCCGCGACGCGGACCCAATGCTGGGCCGCCTGCCCGAGGGGCGATTCGTCCTCGAACGTCAACTCGCCCAGGTCGATGTACGAGTCCGTCTCCGCGGCGGTGCCGCCTTCCACAAGCTTGCGCAAAGGTTTCTTGATGAAGGCCATTGTCCCATCCCTTCACCGCACGAATAGGGACGGAGGGCTTAAAGGTAGCGACGGGACCGTGCGGTGCCGTGCGGATACGACTCATCGGGACACAACTCTCAAATACCGTCGCCATCTACGCGCAACCTGGCTCCCGATGTACGACATCGTCGTAGTCGGTGGAGGCCCCACGGGCCTCACCGCGGGACTGTACGCCCGGACCCGGGATTTGTCCACGCTGATCCTTGAGGCCAAACAGTTCGGCGGGCAGCTCAAGTTCCTGTACCCCACGAAGTCAGTGTACGATTACCCAAGCTACATCGCGATCGAGGCGCAGGACCTCGGCGACCTGTTCGTCGACCACGCCCGCGAGGCGGGGTGCGAGATGCGCGAGGGCGAGGAGGTCGTCGACATCACGCGCCGGAAGCAGACGCTCCTCGTGAAGACGAACAGGGACGAGCACGAAGGACGCGCGGTCATCCTTGCACTAGGCTGGGGCCTGTTCACGCCGAAGACGCTCAACGTCCCGGGCGAGGCGGAGCTCGAGGACAAGGGCGTGTACTACATGATCCCGGACCGCCGGCTGTTCCGCGGGAAGCGCGTCGTGATCGTCGGCGGCGGCGACAGCGCCCTCGAGGCCGCAATCCAGCTCGTCGCGACCGCGGGGAACGTTACAATCGTCCACCGCCGCGACGTGTTCCGGGGCATGGAGAAGAACGTGGACGCGGTGAAGCGCGTGCCCGTGGACCTCATGGTGAACTGCGAGGTCACGGAAATCCAAGGGAACAGCTGGGTCGAGCGCGCGGTCGTCTACAACAACCAGACGTTGGACCGGACCGTGCTCGACGCGGACGCGGTCATCGTGCAGGTCGGCTTCGCGACGAACCTGGAGAAGGTGAAGCGATGGGGCGTCGAGCTCGAGGGCGACCGCCACATCCGCGTGAAGCCGGACATGAGCACGTCGATCCCGGGCATCTTCGCGTGCGGCGACATCGTCTCGTACCCGAACAAGGACAAGCGGATTGTGACGGGGGCGGGCGAGGCAGTCACCGCGGTCATGTCCGCGTACAAGTACCTGCGGAGTCCATACTGGGCGTAGTCACACGGGTTCGTCGAGCTTCCACAGGTCATCTCCGACGTGGTGGACCGTCTTCACGGACTTCCCGTGCTCCGCGGCGGCCATCTCGGGCCCCGTCATGAGCGCCTCGCCCACGGCGAGCGGCTGGCGGTTCCGCTCGTCTCGGACCCAAACAAACTCCCCGACCGCAATCGCCGGGTCCGCCTCGACGATCCCCGGGGCCATCACGTCCGCGCCGTTGTACACGAACTTCACGGCTCCCATGTCGACGGTCACGTAGCGCCGCGTCGGCCGGTACGCGAGCAGGCCGCGAACCGTGAGCATGGGACGACCCCCGAGGAGGAAGGCCATCGCTTTGCCTTCGACGACGACAACCTGAACCTTGCCCGCATCCGCGAGGTCGACGTGTGCGTCCTCGGCGAACACCGTGCACCCCAGGGAGGACTCAAGCGAGGACGCGATGGAGGCGACCTCCTTTCGACGAAGGCGTTCGCGGTTTCGCAGACGGAGCACGAGGACCGCAGGGCGCGGTCGCTACTTATCGCCACCGCCAAGACCGGCGGCCTTCGCGCGTTCAAAACACCGCGCGGCCCCCGCGGGATCTCCGCGCGCCTCGAGCGCCTTGCCCTTGTGCAACCACGCCTCCGCGAATTCCCCGTTGAGGGCCAGTGCGCGGTCGAGCGCTTTGCGCGCCTTCCCCGGCTCCCCCATCTTGAGCAACAGACGACCCTTCTCGCACCAATATTCCTCGCTGTTCGGCGCGGCACCAATCGCGGCGTCAATCGCACGCAACGCGGCCTGTAGGTCCCCGAGCTGCTCGACGGCCGAAGCCGTCGTCGACCAGGCCACGTCCCCGGGCTCGCCGCTCCGGAGCGCCTCTGCGCACGCCGCGATCGCATCCTTGGCACGGTTCTCCGCCAACAGGATTTGCGCGCGCAGCGTACGGACGGGGGCACCCATCGCGATCGCCAAGTCCACGGACGCGAGGGCCTCCGCCACGCGGCCGAGGGTGAGGAACGCCTTTGCAAGGTCGACCCGCGCCCCCCGGTCTTCACGGAGGTCGAGGCATCGTCGGAACGCGTCGACCGACTCCTCCATCCGTCCCACGGCCGCCAACGCGCGTGCCTTCGCGCGCCACGCCGGCGCGAATCCGAGGTCTCGCACGACGACCTCGTGGGCCGCGAACACTGCTTCGTCCGCACGGCCGACTCGGAGCAGCAACTCCGCCCTCGCCGTCGCGAGCTCCGGATCCTTCTCCGCTGCGGGCCTCGACTCGATGAGAGACAGCGCGTCCGCATCGCGGCCATACTCCCGGAGCAGGGCAACCTTCGCGCGGAGCGCGTCGAGGCTCCCGGGGTCGACTTGGAGGACTGCGTCGTGGCAGCGCAACGCCTCCCGATAGCAGTACTCCGCCTCCTCCGAGAGGGCCAACCCCTCGCAAATCCTCGCACGCAGGAGCCACGCCTCGTCGTAGGACTGGTTCAGGATGAGGGAGTTGTGAACCGCCTCCCGTGCCTCCTCCAGCCGGCCGAGGTGGAAGAGGACGTCCGCCTTCGCGTACCATGCGTGGTCGTAGTTCGGGTTCAGCTCGAGGGACTGCTCGATGAGTTCGAGCCCCTCCTCGTGCTTGCCAAGCTTGCTCATCGCGTACCCCTTCGCGTACAAGGCGTAGTCGAAGTCCGGCTTCACCTCGAGGGACTTGTCATGATACGGGATCGATTCGCTGTGGCGGCCCATCTTGTCCAGCGCGTTCCCGATGTTGTTCCATGCGATCTCGTAGTCCGGGTTGACCTCGATGGCGGCGAAGAAATACGGGAGCGACTCCTCGTACCGCCCGAGGTTGTACAGGGCATTGCCCAGGTTGTTCCACAACACCTCGTCGTGCGTGTCCATCTCGAGGGCCTTCTTGTAACACTCGATGCCCTCCGCGAGCCGGTCCATCCCGTGGAACGTGTATCCCTTGTTGTACCAGGCCTGCTTGTACCGCGGGTTGATCGCGAGGGCGCGGTCGTAGCACGTGAGCGCCTCGTCGTGAATCCCGAGCATGAAGAACGTGAATCCTTTGTTGTTCCAGGCCTCCTCGTTCCGCGGGTTCAGTTTCAAGACCTGGTCGTAGCCCGCGAGCGCCTCCTCGTACCGCTCCGCGGAGTACAGCGCGTTGCCCATCCCGTTCCACGCGTCCTCGTACGTCGGGTCGAGCTCCACCGCCTTCCGGTACGCCTCGACGGAGTCGTCGGTCCGGCCCATTTCCTCTAGGAGGACGGCACGGCGGAACCACGCAGATTTGTCGTCCACGTCGAGCCCCACGAGTCGATCGTAACACTCGAGCGCCTTGCGGGTCTTCCCGAGCCGCGCGAGCGCGAGCCCCTTATCGTACAGCGCGATCCGGTAGTCCGACTTGAGTTCGAGCGCCCGGTCGTAACACTCGACGGCCTTCTCGTACTGCTGGAGGTACGCGAACGCGTTGCCCATGTTGTACCACGCAATCTCGTATGTGGCGTTGGCCTTGAGCGCCTGGCGGTAGGAATCGAGAGCGTCCTGGTGGCGGCCCAAGGAATCGAGGGCGACCCCACGGTTGTTCCACACGACCTCGTCGTCCAGGCCGAGCTCAATCGCGCGGTCGTAGTGGGGCAGCGCCTCCTCGAACCGCTTCGCGTCGCACAACGCGTTCCCCCGCAGGAATTCCTCTTCTGCGGGAGAGTCGGCACGCTGGGCCGCGTCGACGTCGATGGCCATCCGGAAAACGAAGCGAAGGTGTCCTTATAAAATCCTTCCGACCTCGTTACCGAACCCGCCGCCTAACGGACGCGCCGTCAGTACAGAAGGCACTCGACGACACGGTCGTCCTCGAGCACTTTCGGAGCGAGGCGCTCCGGTTCGCCGAAACGAACGATAATGGAGTCCTTGGATGCTGAGACGTCTTGTACCGCTTGCGCCATGGGAGCCCAAGCGTCCACAAGAATTGAGCGAATGTACGAGGCCACCACGGAAGGCCCACCCGCCTCTTCGATTATTGAGAGCCCGGGACGGTGGCTCCGGGCAAGCAGGGAAGAGACAGATGGCCGCGTCATGACGAGAACCAGCAGCGAGTCGAAGAGAAGGTGGAGGGCCATTGCGATGCGGAACGGACCGACCACTGGGGAAACGATGAGCAAGAGGGAGAACAGAAAATCGACTCCGGCAAGGCCTAGGACAACGGCTCGCGGTGTGCGACGAAGCCATGTCAGGTTCAGCGCAATGAATGATCCTAGGATGGACAGCCCGAGAACCGCGGCGGCGGCCCAGCCGGGGACTCCCGCCCCGAGAAGAGCATAGCCGAATCCCCGGAGAGAGTGAAGGTGAGATGCTAGGACAATGACTGAGGATGCTGATAGGGCGAACCATGACACTGCGAGGACGACAAACAAGGGGATGTCCGGGAGCCTCCTCTGCGCGATGAGACCATCGGCCGTCCATTCCTGTGGGCGCCCGAGGACCTCCTCGTCCACCCGGGCCCGCGCGGGGTCGAGCCCTCGCTCTTCCAGATATGCGAGGAAATCCCGACCTTCCCATCCACATGTGGGCAGCGCCACGGGGCAGCGCGGGTGGAACCGACATCCTGCGGGTGGGCTGACGGCGCTGGGCACCTCGCCCTTCGGGAGCACCTTCGGTCGCCGCTTCTGCGGGTCAGGATTGGGAATCGCCTGGAGCAGCGCCTGCGTATAGGGATGTTTCGGATCCCCAAAAATCCGCGCGGAGGGACCCGACTCCACAATCCGGCCGAGATACATGATTGCGATTCGGTCACAGACGAGCTTTGCGGTCGCGAGGTCGTGCGTAATGAAGACGTACGTGAGTCCATACTTTCGCTTCAGTTCCAAGAGGAGCTCGAGCACCTTGGCGCGGATGCTCATGTCGAGGAGCGCAACGGGCTCGTCAGCGATGAGGAGTAGGGGCCTCGGCGCAAGGGAACGCGCGATGACGACGCGCTGCTTCTGCCCGCCACTGATCTCCGCGGGTTGCTTCGCGTAGAACTGCTCCGGCGGGCGGAGCCCGACATCGTCGAGCAGGCGGTTCGCCCGTTCGCGCAGCGCCTCCCGCGTCGGATTCGGTGGCACATCGGTGTTCCCGACCGCGCGCTCCGCAGCGACCACGGTGGACCAATGCGCAGCGAGCGCGTGCTCAATCGCCTCCCCTACTGTAATTGCTGGGCTGAGGGCAGCGTGGGGATCCTGATAGACAATCTGGACCTTCGACCGCAGTTGGCGGAGGATCCACGAGAATCCTCGGGTGGAGACCGCGGGGGGGCCGAGGAGGAGGCGTTCCGCGAGGGATAGGGGCGTTTCGGCACCGACGAGTTCTTCGGAAATCCCCATCGGATGGAGGACGAACCGCGTGGCGGGCAGCAGCCAGCCGGATCGGCGGATCAGGCCGACGAGGCCGGGCGTACCCAAGTAGATGAGGATGGCGCTCTGGAGGGCGATGAGGAAGAGGCCCCATGGCAACGCCAGGATGCCGAGGAGGATCCCGTATGCGGCGACGATGCGCGCGGGACGGCGGGACCACGGTTTCATCCGGAACAGCGCGAAAGCGAAGACGGTCTGGAGGGCGGCCGCGACGAGCACCGCCGTGGCGGCAGCGCGTCCGAACGGGGGGATGTACGGGGGAAACGTGCCCGCGGGCACGAGGAGAACGGGAATCGCGTACGCCGCCGCCAACACCCACCAGAAGAGACAGGCGAGGCGGAGCCCCGGGGGACGAACGTACTCGCGCACGGTCTCCCCCTCGGGGAATCGGACGACCACCTCTCCGTCTGTAATCGGCGTCAACCCGAGGAGGGCGCGCCCCGTGGTCGTCTTGCCGCAGCCACTCTCGCCGACCAAGCCGAACACTTCGCCAGGCCACACGTCGAACGCCACGCCGTCGACGGCGCGGACGACGAGACTGCCGCCGCCGAGGAGCCGCTGGACGAATCCCTTGAACAACGGGTAATGGATCTTGAGATTCCGGGCGCGGACGAGGGGCTCGGCCATGGCATCACGAATACAGGTAGCAGGCCACTTCGCGCCCTTCGCGTGGCCGGGTGATCGGCGGGAAGGATGTGGAGCAATGGGGCATCACGGACGGACACCGCGGATGGAAGGGACACCCACTCGGCGGGTGGAGGAGATCGGGAGGCTGCCCGGGAATGGACCGCAACTCCGTCGTGTCGAGATCGATGACGGACTCGAGAAGCCCCTTCGTGTACGGGTGTTGAGGCTCCTCGAACACGTCGAGGACTCCGCCCCGCTCCGCAAGGTGGCCTGCGTACATGACGGCGATTTCGTCTGCATACTCCGCGACGAGGCCGAGGTTGTGCGTAATCAGGAGAACACCCATGTCGAATTCCCGCTTGATCGACCGCAGCAGCTCCAGGATCTGGGCTTCCACGATGACGTCGAGCGATGTCGTCGGTTCGTCCGCGATGAGGAGGCTCGGACGAAACACGAGGGCGAGGGCGATCATAATCCGCTGGCGCATGCCGCCGGAGAACTCGTGCGGGTACTGCTTGATGCGGTCGGGCGGGATGCGGACCGCCGCCAGGATTTCGCGCGCCCGTTTCTCCGCGTCCTCCTTCTCCGTCTCCGGCTCGTGAGCCCGGATGAGCTCCACGAAGTGGTCGCGGATCGTCATGAGCGGGTTCAGCCGCGTCATCGGGTCCTGGAAGACGAGGGAGAGGTTGCGTCCGCGGTACTTCTGCAGGGTCGCCTCGTCCGCGGCCACCAGGTCCACGCCGTCGAACACGATGGAACCCTCGACCCGGGTGCCTTCCGGGATAATCCCGAGAATCGCCTTCCCGAGGGTCGACTTCCCGCATCCGCTCTCCCCTACGAGTCCCACGGTGGTGCCCCGCTCCACCCGGAGGGTCGCGTCGTTCACGGCGACGATTGGGCCGGAACGGGTGCGATAGGCCACCGTGAGATGCGAAATGTCGAGCAGGCTCATCGGGTGTCCCGCCTCCGCAGCAGCGGGTTCAGGATGTCGTTAAGGCCCTCGGAGATGAACGCGAGGGCCGTCGTCAGGCTGATGATCGCGAGGCCGGGGAACACGGCCGACCACCAGTTCGTCTGAAAGCCGCGTTGCACCGCGCGGGACACGTCGAGCCCCCAGTCCGGGATGTCGACGGGCAAGCCGAGACCTAAGAAGCTGAGCCCCGCCTGGGTGAGGATCGCGTCCGCGGCGCTCACGGAAAAGATCACGGGGATGCTCTGCGCGACGGGAGGCAGTACGTACCGGGTCAAGACCATCATCCGGGGAAGGGCAAGGGCGTCGCTCGCCTCGACGAACAGTTCCTCCTTCACAGACGCGACGTGGTTGCGAATCACGCGGAAATACGTGGGGATGTACACGAGCGCGATGACGAGGGAGACGTTGACGATGCCCTGGCCGAGAACCGCGGCGACGACGACCGCAAGGAGGAGGCCCGGAAACGCGTAGATGGAATCCATGACGAGGACGAGGAAGCGGTCGAGGAGACCTCCGTAGTAGCCGGAGACGAGGCCGAGGGGCGCGCCAATCGCAAGAGAGAGGATGGAGGAGATCGCGACGACGGCGAGGGGAACCCGCGCGCCCCACACCACGCGGCTGAACATGTCCTGACCGATCGGGTTCGTTCCGAACACGTGCTGGCTACTCGGCGGGGTTGCGCCGGATTGGACGGAGAAGTTAGGCTCGTACGGGGCAATCCACGGGGCGAGAACGGCGACGACGACGAACGCGACGACGACGACCAGGCCCATCCAGACGAGGACGCCCGCAACGGTGCGCGACTGGCCCCAAAAGATCCCGAGGGCCCGTCCGACCATGGACCGGCGCAAGAGGCCGGCGGAGACCGTTGTCGTTGCCATGGGAACGCCTCAATATCGTATCCTTGGGTCGAGCCAGGCGGCCAGGATGTCAATCACGACGGAAACGAAGACCATGATGAGCGCGTAGTACACGACGGCGCCTTGGAGGGCAGGGTAGTCCCGCGCGCCGATCGCGTTCGCCACGTACAGCCCTATTCCCGGCCACGAGAACACGGTCTCCGTGAGGATTGCCCCGCTGAACAAAATCGCAAACGTGAGGCCGATCGTCGTTGCAACAGGGACCATCGCGTTCTTGAGCGCGTGGTGGTAGAACACGTCGCCACGGCGCACGCCCCGCGCCTTCGCGGCCTCTACGTAGTCCGCTTGGAGGGACTGGAGCATATTCGCCCGCACCATCCGCGCGAAAAATCCCGAGAGCACGAGGCCCAACGTCGTCGCGGGGAGAACGAGGTGTTTCAGCGCGTCGAGGAACGTGACGAACTGGCCCGTAAGCAGGCTGTCGACCGTGTACAGACCCGTGATTGTCGGCGGCAAGGGCAGGCGCGCATCGAGGCGGCCCCCGACGTCGAACCAGCCGAGGCCGACCGCGAAGATGAGCTGCATGATGATGCCGAACCAGAAGATGGGGGTGTTGTACAGCACGGCGGCCGTGAGCCTCGAGGCGACATCGGCGGGGCGGTCCCGGCGCGTCGCGGAAACGACGCCCAGCAGAACCCCAACGACGATCGCGACGGCCATGCTCGCTATCGTAAGCTCAATCGTTGCAGGCAGCCGATGGGCAATGTCCTCGGCGACCGGACGTTGCGTGAACAAGGACGCCCCCATGTCCCCCGTGAAAATCCGCCGCAGGTAGTCGAAATACTGGATATACAAGGGCCGATCAAGTCCCAGCTGCTTGCGGATGACGTCCGCAAACTGCGCGTTTCGCTCGCCCAGGATCTGTGAGACCGGGTCGCCTGGAGCGGCGCGAAGGAAGTAGAAGACGAGCGTCAGCAGGATGAACATCATCGGCACGGTGAGGGCGAGACGCTGCAGGACGTAGGCACGCAGGGAGCTCGTGGCACGGGGCATGACTCCTCCTTAGCCGAGGGCTGACCGCGGTACCGTGCAAAAAGGGTTTGGTGAGGGTGGGGGGTCCCACCCTCAAGGTCTGCCCGTCACGTAAAGCGGATCGTGAAGTAGCGGAAGAACTGGGAATCGTCCAAGATGACTCCCGTCACGCTCTTCTTGTACACGACCTGCTGCGCCGTCTGCCACAGCGGGATGTAGGGCACGTCCGCCGCCAACGCGTCTTGGATGTCCGAGAGCGTCTGCGCCCGTTGCGTCGGATCCGACTGTTGCGCTTGCAGCTCGATTAGCTGGTCGAGCGTCGCGTTCTGGTACCACGATCCGAAGCTCGTGGTGCCGCCGGACGCGTAGTGGAGGAACGGGAACACGTAGTTGTCCGGATCCAGGTAGTCGGGGAACCAGCCCAGCAAGAACACCCGGAACTGGCCCGCCGCGAAGCTTTGGCGGTACGTGCCCCACTCCTGGGAGTTAAGGGTCACGGAGATCAGCCCGGTTTCCTGCCATTGCGACTGGAGCAGGACGGCGACGTCCGCTTCTGTCGTCCCGTATCGGGCTGGGGTGTACCACAGCGTAATCGCCAGCTTGTTGGCCTCCGAATACCCGGCGGCGGTGAGCAGGGCCCGCGCCCGAGCCAAATCCCTCGGGTAGGCGGACTGGAAGACGTCCTCGTGACCGAACATCCCGCGGGGGATCAGGCTGTAGAGAGGCTGCGTCGTGTCCAGGAACACCGTCTTTACGATTTGTCCCCGATCCACGGCGTACGCCAAGGCTTGGCGGAGACGCACGTCGCTGAACGGCGGGTCCCGCGAGTTGAACACGAGGTACCGGATGACGGGGCTGTCGCCTTGCTCCGCCTTGAACCGCGCGTCCACGGAGAGGAGCTGGAAGGCCTGAGGATGCAGGTTCCGGTACGCCACGTCGATTTCGCCCGTGGCCATGGCAAGGGCTAACCCGGCGTCGGTTTCGTAGAAGCGAATCACGACCTTCTCCACGGCGGCGGGCGTTCCGAAGAACCGTGTGTTCCGCACGAGCTCGGCCCGCTCCCCGGACACGAAGACCGAAAGCTGGTACGGGCCGCTCGCCGAGATTTCGAGCGGATCCGGCACGAACTCATCCGCAGGATAGTTGTTGGGGTTCACGGGAGCCATGCTGGTGAAAGCCAGGAGGTACTGCATCGGCGACCAGACCCGGCCCATGTGAATCTTAGCCGTGGTCGCATCCACGACCTCCACGCCCGACGCGACATAATTGGCCCACGCGGCGTCGACCTCTGCCTGGGTGTGTGTTGGCGGGTCCTTCGTGAGACCTGAATAGGCGGTGACGTAGCCGTTCGCGCCGTCAATCGCGTCGAGCAGGAAGGATGGGACTGCAAGACGGTCCTGCTGGGACGCGGCGTCAAACTTCGCACCAACGGCCCGATCGATTGAGTGCTTGATCGTGTCCGCGTCAATCGCCGTCCCGTCCTCGAAGGTCGCCCCGGACCGGAGCTTCAGGGTGTACGTCAGCCCGTCGCTGCTGATCCCGCCGTTCTGGGCCGTCGGGACTTCCGTCAGCAACATGGGCTCCAAGGTACCGTCTCCCGACTGACTGTAGGTCAGAAGCGTCGCCATCGTGTTCTGCAGCATGTTCACAGAGAAGTAGTTGTATGAGTCCGAGGGATCCATCGTCTCCTCTCGCTCCGTCGTGCCCACAACCAAGACCGTCGGCGTCGTCGGCGCACGTGGGATGTACACGTACGCGACTGCCACTAGCACGATGAGCACGATGACGATGAGGCTCACAATGATTGCATTTCTTCGGTTCAAGCCGCTACCTCCATGCCCCACCAGGCGGTCGCTGAGAGGGTGCGCGGGATATTAAGCTTGCCCCCTATCTGGTTCAGCAGTCGAATCGTCAAGCCTGGGCTCGCGGAATCCAGACGCCCTACCTTTAAGTACAGGCGGGCGGGATAACCGCGGGTCATGGCGACGATCGAGCCGGAGCCCCCCTTCTCCAAGTCCAAGTCGATGGAGCTGCCCCGCAGCGTCGTCATCGGCCACGACGCAATCCAGCAGGTCGGTGAGGTCGCCGCGAGGCTGAAGGTCGGACGCCGCGCGCTCGTCGTCGCGGACCCGACGACGATGAAGATTGCGGGCGAGACCGTCGCGCAGAAGCTGGCGGAGCACAAGATCCGCGTGGAGGAGTACCTCATCCCCGATTCCTCGCTGTCCGCCGTGCGGGAGGCCGAGGCAATCATCCGGAAGGTGGACGTAGACGTCGCCCTCGGCGTCGGCGGCGGCCGGAGCATCGACGTCGCGAAGTGCGCTTCGTTCAACGCGGGGGCGCACTTCATCAGCGTGCCGACGGCCGCGAGCCACGACGGCGTCGTCTCCTCCCGCGCGAGCATCACGGGCGACGCCGGGGAGAAGTTGAGCCTGGCGGCCCAGACGCCCGTGGCGGTGATCATGGACACGAAGATCATCGCGGAGTCCCCCTTCCGCCTGCTGGCGGCGGGGTGCGGGGACATCGTGTCGAACCTCACCGCGGTCCGGGACTGGGTCCTCGCGCGGAACCTGCGGAACGAGTACCACTCCTCCTACGCGGCCGCCCTGAGCGAGATGGCGGCGAAACTCGTGCTCGAGAACGCCCCGAACATCAAGCCGCGACTCGAGGAGAGCGCGTGGTTCGTGTGCAAAGCGCTCGTGTCCGCGGGCGTGGCGATGAGCATCGCCGGGTCCTCCCGCCCCGCGTCCGGGAGCGAGCACAAGTTCTCCCACGCCCTCGACCGCATCGCGAAGAAGCCCGCGCTGCACGGGGAACAGGTCGGCGTCGGAACGATTATGATGATGTACCTCCACAACGGGGACTGGGAGGCGATCCGAAACGCGCTCTTGGCGATCGGCACCCCCACGACGGCCCGCGCGCTCGGGGTGACGGACGAGGAGCTTATCGAGGCGCTCGTCCACGCCCACGAGATCAACAAGGAGCGGTACACGATCCTCGGCGACGAGGGCCTGACCTACGAGGCCGCGGAGCGTCTCGCGCGCATCACGAAGGTTATTTGAGGACGCCGCGCCGGTCGAGCCGTTCGACGATTCGTGCGACGGTTCCGTCCACTTCGATCGAGAGCCCGTACTTTCGGAAGTACACGTTGACCGCGGTCAGGCCGCGGGTCAGCAAGTCCGAGGCTTGCTGAAGTCGCCGCCACGGCGCTGCGCCCAAGCGGTCGACCCGGAATCCGTCGGGCAGGTCGATGAACCAGGGCTCCCCGCGATACAGCAGGATGTTGAACGCGCTCAAGTCGCCGTGCACCACGCCCGCCACGGCCATCTGCACGACGCCGTCCACGATCGCCGCCAACGCGGGTTCGGGATCATCGAGCCGCACGTCCTGCAACCGCGGCGCGGCACGGTCCTCGTCGCCCAGGTACCGCATCGCGAGCATGTTCTCCACGCGCTTCGCGGGCGTCGGGACGCGCGCGCCGCCTTTCCAAGCCATCCGCAACAGCTCGAACTCGTACGCGGCGAGCCACGACATCCGGTCGAGCTTCACCGGCCGGCCGCCGCGGTGCGATGTGCGGTACAGCCGATACACCTTCACGGCGAGAGGCCCACCGTGGTACCGGGTCAGATAGACGTCCGCTTCCTTACCCGCGCTGAGGAGACCGACGACCTCCGTCGCGAGGCCCGTTGCGAGGATCCCCTCGACCGTCGTCCGGTATCCGGGTTCTTCGAACCGCATCGAACCGGAGTCGATGCGCCACTGGACGCTCTTGTCCAACATTGGATCGTTCGGCATTTCGCCATTCGTCTACGATGCATTCTGCACCCACGCCGCCGGCCCACAGCGCGTCGGGAGCGAGACAGTCAGCCGGTTCCCGACGCGCCTCGGAGAACAATGCGGGACATCATGCCGGGAACCTCCTGGTCCTACGGACCGCACGCGCCATGGACCGAGCCCGGGATAAATGTGCCGATGCGACCTGGGGGGCGACCGGTTGGGAAAGGGCTTAAGTGGCGGGGCCCATAGCCTTTCGGGTTATGTTGGGGCGTGTGCCCCGGAAGGTCCGCCGGGAGTCGTTGGAGACCGCTCTCCGCTCCGTGGGATACCGGACGCGTCTGGAGACGTTTGAGGTCCACGGCTACCGGGAGTTGCACGGGCGGCGGCGGTTTCACGCGAAGGTCGAGACGTTTGGGCAAGACATGGTCCCGAAAGCCGCCGCGATCGACCTCCACATCGACCGCCTCGACGGCGACGCCCTCGGCCGCCACGGGTACCAGGTCGACAGCCTCGCGATTCAGGACGAGATGGATCGCATCGTGCGGATGATTGAGGTGGCCTCCCACGGCGGTGCGGGCCGGACGACTTGCCCGGAATGCGGGAAGGAGTTGTTCACCGACCATCTCGAGAACCACATGAAGATTGCCCACCACATCTAGCCGCCCTCAGCGCCTTGAGAGCGTGTGTCTTTCGTCTCTCAGAAGAGGACGACGCGGACGGTCTCGCCCTTCTCCACGAGGTCCACGTTCGCGGGGATTTCGATGTACCCGTCCGCGTGGGCCATCGACGTGATCGCGCCGCTCTCCTTGTACGCCGGCACCGCCGCGCTGCTGTCGACGCGGACCGTGTGAAACTCCACGCGACCGACCGAGGACACGATCCGCCGGCTCAGGGGTAACTCGACGACTTTCCCGGAGGCGGGCGGGAGGCGCGCCATCTTGCGAAGCATCGGCGCGAGCATCATGTAGCAATTCGAGAGGCACGAGGTCGGGTAACCCGGCATCCCGAGGACGGGCTTCCCGTCGACGACGCCGAGCACGGTGGGCTTCCCGGGCTTCACCGCCACGCCGTGGAACCTGACCTCGCCCATCGCCTGGAGCACGTCGAGGATCATATCCTTCTCCCCGACGCTCGACCCCCCACTGAACACGACGACGTCGTACGCGAGCGCCTTTCGGATCGCGGCCTTCAACGCCGCGAGCCGGTCTGGCACGCGGCCGAGGAGCACGGGCTCGCCGCCGACTTCGCCCACGACGGACGCCATCGTGTGGGCGTTGATATCGTACACCTGCCCGGGCCGAATCGGCTGGCCCGGCGGGATGACTTCGTCCCCTGTCGTCAGGATCGCCACCTCGGGCTTCGCGTAGACTTCGAGGTCCGTCTGCCCCACGGCGGCGATTGCGCCGATCTTGGCGGGGGAGAGAACCTCGCCGGCGCGCACGACCGTCTCTCCCTTCTTGATATCCTCACCCCGTGGGGAGACGTTCTCCCCCGGATGCACCGGGGCGTTCACGCGGACCACGTTGCCCTCCCGCTCCGTGTCTTCGACCATGACCACCGCGTCCGCTCCTTTCGGCACCGTGGACCCCGTCGCGACCTCCACGCACGTGCCCTTCGTGACGCGTTTCGTGGGGACCGAGTCCGCATACAGCGTCTCGATCCGCCGCATCTCCGCGGGACGGAACCTGCCCGCGCGGAACGTGTCCGCGGCGCGCACCGCGTACCCGTCCATCGCGGCGCGATCCGCGAGCGGCACGTCAATGCCGGAGACGACGTCTTTCGCGGCGACCCGGTGGAGCGCCTCGAGAAGCGGCACGCGTTCCGTGCGCGCAATCGGCATGGCGAGACGCATGAGCTGGTTCAGCGCCTCGTCGAGGGAGACGAGTGCCTTCAGGGGACGCATCTCGCGCCTGTGGTGTTCCTCCTCGTCGTGATCGTGGCCTTTCATCGCTCGAGCACCCCAATCGCGTGGCCCAGCTCTGGAAGGATGAGGGATTTCGCGGCGAGCGCGACCGCCTGCGGGGAACCGGGCAGGCAGAACACGAGGCGGTTCTTGTACACCCCGGCGAGCGCTCGGCTGAGCATCGCCGCACTCCCGATCTCCCGATAGCTCAACATGCGAAACAGCTCGCCGAAGCCCGGGAGCACCTTGTCGAGCTGCGGCTCCAGGGTCTCAATCGTGACGTCGCGCCGGAACAGTCCCGTCCCGCCGTTCATGACGATCGCCTGGCAGCTTTGCGCGGCGCGGTTCACCGCGTCGAGGATCGCTGTCCCCTCGTCTTTCACGACCGCATAGAACGGCACCTCGTGGCCCGCCTCACGGAGGAGGTCCCTCAGGACCTGCCCGGACTCGTCCGTCGCTTCCGTGCGGGAGTCGCTGACCGTGATGACCGCGCACGCCACGCGCTTCGGCGCGTGGGCTTTATGCTCCTCGACCGCCGTCACGGTCCCTTCTCCTTCGTCACGACGTGGAGATTCTGGATCCGAACGAACGGGTACTGGCCGTCCTCGTCCTTTTCGTGTTTCTTCACCATGTCCCACGCGGTGAGGAGGGCAACCGCACACGCATAGAGCGCTTCCATCTCGACGCCCGTCTTGTACGTCGCCTTCACCTCGACCGTTGCCACGATGCGATCGTCGCGCAAGTCGAAGCGCACGTCCGTGGCGGTGATGGGAACCGGGTGGCAGTACGGGAGCGCCTCCCACACCCGCTTGGCGGCGTGGAGCGACGCGACCTTCGCGGACTCGAGCACGTTGCCTTTCTCAATCTTGCCCTCGCGAATCGCAGAGACTGTGGACTTCTGGATCAGGATCTCCCCGCTCGCGACCGCGCGGCGGGGCACGTCGTCTTTCGAGGAGATGTCGATCACGTCACCCGCGCTCCGTCTTCCAAACCGGGACGATCTGCTTGAGCTCCTCCATTGCCCACGCGCACGCCTGGAAGGCCTCTTGGCGGTGAGCCGCACTGCACGCGACCGCGACGGAGGGTCGACCGACGGGAATTCGCCCGAGCCGATGGACAATCGACATCTCGAGGACGCCGAACTTCTGTTTCGCGAGTTCGACGATTTCGCCCATCTTCTTCAGGGCCATCGGCCGGTACACCTCGTAGTCGAGGGCCTTTACGCCCGGGTCCGCGCGTACGGTGCCGAGGAACAGGACGACCGCGCCCGCGTCGTGGCGATGGACGGAGTCCACGACGGCCTCGACGTCGATCGCCTTCCGCCGGATGTCGACGCCCGCGCGGCCTCCGCTCACGGGCGGCAGGAGGGCGACCTCGTCCCCCGCTTTGAGCCTCACCCCGGGGTCCGCGAACTCCTGATTCACCGCCAGGAGCATGGACGGTCGGTAGCGGGCGAGCTTCGGGTGCGCCTCGAACACACGGGCAAGCAAATCCCCGAGGGTGGCCCCGTCCGCCAGCGCGACCCTCGTCTCCCGGAGCCCCGTCAACTCCCGGTACGCCGCGAAGAACCGCACGGTCACGTCCACGTCGTCCACCGGAACCTGAGGTCGGAACATACGGAGCCCGGCCCCTTAAAGGGTTTCCCGCCCCCACCCCACCGTTTCCGATGGAAACCCTTTTCGGCGGCCACCCCCCTAGGCGAACGGATGAACGTCCTCGTCGTCGGGCTCGGCGACAATCTGTCCGAAATACGGGCCTTAATCGAGTCCGCCGGCTACCGACTCGTCGGCGAAGTCGTCCAACGCCGTGCCCGCCCGGACCCAAAGACGTTCGTCGGCAAGGGCAAGCTCGAGGAACTCAAGAAGGCCGTGCAGGAAACGAAAGCGGAAATCGTCGTCCTCGCCGGTACGCTTCGACCGAGCCAACACTACGAGCTCGAGAAGGCCCTCGGTATTGAGTGCTTCGACCGGATTCGCGTCATCCTCGAAATCTTCACACAGCGCGCGAGTAGTCGTGAGGCGAAGTTGCAGGTCGAGCTCGCGATGTTGCGGTATGAAATCCCGATCCTGAGAGAGTGGATCCACGCGGGCTCCCTGGGGGAGCGTCCGGGGTTCATGGCGGGCGGCGAGTACCGCGTCGACGCATACTACGAAACCGTGAAACGAAAGATGACGAAGGTCCGACGGGCCCTGGGGGCTGTGGGACAGGAGCGGGCGGTTCGGCGGGACCGCCGGCAGGAACGCGGCTTCTACCAGGTGAGCATCGCCGGCTACGCAAACGCGGGCAAGAGCTCCCTCTTTAACGCGTTGAGCGGCGAGCAGGTGCTCGTCGAGGACCGGCTGTTCACGACGTTGGCTACGACGACGCGTGCATTGCAGGGGGTGAAGAAACGGATCCTTCTCACGGATACGGTCGGCTTCGTTTCCGACGTCCCGTTGTGGCTCGTCGAGGCGTTCCACTCCACGTTCGAGGAGGTGTACGCCTCCGACCTCGTCCTCCTCCTCGTGGACGCCTCCGATCCGCTCGACGAGGTACAGGCCAAAGTGCGGCTGGCGGCGACGACCCTAACCCCGGGGACGAGCCTCGATAGCGTCCAGCCCCTCCTCACGAAGACGGACCTCACCGACGCCGCCAAATTCGAGCTGTGCATGGAAATGTTGAGGCAATCGGACTTCCTCCGAGCCCCGATGCCCGTATCGATGAAGACGGGCGACGGCCTCGACGCCCTACGCGCAGCAATCCTTGAGGAGTTCCGCTACCCTTTGGAACTCGAGATTCACGTCCCCTTGGGCGACGGGAGCGCTCCGTTCCTCGACTGGCTGTACCGGACCGCGGACGTACTGTCCACGGATTATCGCTCCGACCGTATCGTGATTCATCTACGGTGTCGCGATCGCGATCTCTCGCGGATTCAGAAGTCGTCGACGATTGTCTCCGGCCTCGTACCCCTTTGAGGTGGGAGTTAGAGAAGGTCGAACTCGCGTTTCTTCGCCTCGACGCGCTTTCGGTATTCGGACCCGAGATAGAAGTAGGCGAGCTCCTCGAGTCGATCCTGGTTCCGCACGAACTTCGCCTTGCTGTCCGTCTCAATCAAGCGGTTGAATTCCCGCCGCTTCCGGATCGTGTCCCCGAAGTACCAGCCGCCGGAGAACAGGAGCAGGATGCCGACGAAAGCCACCCAGATAATCCAGTTCCCGATGCGCGTGTCGATGTCCTGCAGAAAGTCGGGCAGACGGCTATCCGGTCCGTGGCCCCCGAGCGCGTAACGGTTGATCGTCAGAATCGTCATGACCACGCCGGCGAAGAATACCATCGCGCTGAGTTCGAGCCTTAGCTCTCGGTAAATTCGGAGGGCCACGGGCCGCGCCCATGGTCGAGACGCTTCAAAAACGTTCTCATGGGAAAGGCTTTATCGGCCCCTTCCATCCGTGCGACGGCATGCCGCCCTTGCGCACGCGCCTGTACGATGTCCACGCGCCGTCCGGGGCGACGTTCATCGAGTTCGGCGGCTGGGAGATGCCTCTACAGTACGTGGGCATCCTCGCGGAGCACACGGCGGTTCGGCGGGACGCGGGGCTGTTCGATGTGAGCCACATGGGTAAGATCATGATTTGGGGGCCGACCGCGTGGTCGTTCCTGGACCGCCTCTCTGCGAACGACATCCCCAAGAAACCGTTCCGCGCGCGCTATACGCACCTGCTCGACGACGACGGACGCATCATCGACGACGTGATCGTGACGTGCCTCGCGCCGGATCGGTATTTTATGGTGTGCAACGCAGGACCGCGTCCTCGCGTCCTCGGGTGGCTCCGAAAGCATTGCGCGGGGGAACACATCCAGGACGTGACCCAGGACTACCTCTGCCTCGCGCTGCAGGGCCCGAAAGCCGCGCGAATCCTCCAGATCCTCACCGCGTACAACTTGGAGACGATCAAACCGTTCACGGGCGCGTTCCTCCACCTGCTTCTCTCCGAGCGTCTCGGGACGAGCCGCCCTCCAACCCCGCGTCCACCGGAAGCGGTGGGGTGGGGGCCCTCC
>JACQPO010000015.1 GCA_016207545.1 Methanobacteriota archaeon
ACGGTTCGGACGTACCTGTCGTCGAACTCCGAGAGGACGAAGCGCCGGATCAGCGACGTCTTGCCGACGCCCTCGTCCCCCACGAGGCACACCTTCAGCTTCACTTGCTCTCTCGGTGTCGACGGGCTGTCGAGCGGCTCGGTCATTGTGGCCTTTGTCCAAACGGCTCGTGCTCAGAGGGGGCCGCGGACCAAGACCTGCGTTAGGCTGATTGGGCATAAAGGAACCCTTGTGGCTATCGGCGGCGACTATCGGATGCGATAGCAGCCGTTCCATGCCGAGGCCGTGGCGGGGCGTCGCGCGGTCGGATCGTCGTCTTGCGGGCAACCGGCAAAGGGGGAGGACTGCAGGGGTTGCCCCCTACCAGCCGCGCTCCTGCAGGCGGGCCTCCGCGGGGAGCTGGGTGACGTCCATCCCCTTCATCGGGAGCCCGAGGCCCTTGCTGACCTCCGCGACGACGGACGGGTCGTCGAAGTGGTGCACGGCCTCGACGATCGCGCGGGCGATCGCGTCGGGGTTCTCGGACTTGAAAATCCCGGAGCCGACGAACACGCCGTCGCACCCGAGCTGCATCATGATCGCCGCGTCCGCCGGGGTCGCGATGCCGCCCGCCGCGAAGTTCACGACGGGCAGGCGCTGCAGGTCTCGCACGTCCTTCAACACGACGACGAGGCCCGCCTCGATGTCCTCGAGGGTGTCCTCGCCGAAGATCGGCTCGTCGATGCGGATCTTCGCCGGCAGTCCCATGGACGTGCGAACTTCCTCCTTCAGCTTCATGTAGCTCTTCGCGAAGTGCAAGGCCACGCGGTGGAGCGCGTCGTCGTCCTTCCCCTTGAGGTCCGCGACCGCCACGTTCTGCAGCCGCATGTGGCGCACGGCCTCCACGACGTTCCCCGTCCCCGCTTCGCCCTTCGTCCGGATCATCGCGGCCCCCTCGTACGTCCGCCGCACGGCCTCGCCGAGCGCGCGGGAACCGCACACGAACGGGACCGTGAACCTCCGCTTGTCCACGTGGAAGTACGGGTCCGCGGGCGTGAGCACTTCGGATTCGTCGACCATGTCGACGCCGAGCGACTCGAGCGCCTGCGCCTCCGCGAAATGGCCGATGCGGCACTTCGCCATCACGGGGATCGTGACCGCGTCCAAGATCTCGACGATCTTCTGCGGGTCCGCCATCCGCGCGACGCCGCCCGCGGCGCGGATGTCCGCCGGGACGCGCTCGAGCGCCATGACCGCGACCGCGCCGGCGTCCTCCGCGACGAGCGCCTGCTCGGCGTTCGTGACGTCCATAATCACGCCGCCCTTCTGCATCTTCGCAAAGCCGCGCTTCAGCAGGTCCGTGCCGCGGCGCATGTTCTCGAGCTTCAGGTCGACGGGCATGCTCTCCCCGTGCGAGTTACTTTTGGCGTCTATATCTAGTTATCCTCCCGAAACCCACTTATACGCGCGCGTTCGTGCGCGGGCCTCGATCGCGCGGGGATGGGAATGGTCGACTTCGCGTTTGCCGCCGCGGCGGTGTTGTCCGTCGTCGCGATCGTCGACCCGCCGGGCGTGATCGCCCCGTTCCTCGTCTTGACGGAGGGGATGACAGACGAGGAGAAGAAGGGGGTAATCACGAAGAGCTGTCTCGTCGCCGCCATTACGCTGGCCGTCTTCGCGCTGTTCGGCCAATGGATTTTCGCGGTGTTCAACTTCACGATTCCCGCGTTCAAGGTCGCGGGCGGCATCCTCCTATTCGTGACCGCGTTCCAGATGACGCAGGGGCAGCGGCCGTCGCGGGCGAGGATCACGGAGCGGCGGGAGGAAGCGCAGACCGTCGGCGTCGTGCCCATCGGGATCCCGTTGCTCGCGGGCCCCGGCGCGATCACGACCGTGATGATCTACATGACGCGCCCCGTCGTAGACCCCCTCGACAAGATGTTCGTCTTCGTGGGCATCCTCGTGGCGGTCCTTATGGCCCTCGTGTTGCTCGGATCCGCGGAGCGGATCTTCCGTCGGGTGGGCCGGACGGGGACGATCGCGTTCGGGCGGATCATGGGCCTCCTCTTGGCGGCGGTGGGCGTACAATTCATCATCGACGGCGCCGTGGAGGCCGCCCGGCTCCACGGGCTCCTCGCATAGCGCGGGCCTAAATACGTCCCGCCGGATTGGAGGTGTTCGTGCACTGCGACAGGTGCGGGCAGCCCGCGGTCGCGTGGATCCGCTACAGCGGCGCCCATCTGTGCAAAGACCATTTCGTGGCGTTCGTCGAGAAGCGGGTGAAGGAGGAAGTCCGCCGCCAAGTTGACCTCACGCGTGGAATGCGGATCGCGGTCGGGCTCAGCGGCGGGAAGGACAGCAGCACCGCCACGGTCCTGCTCCACGAC
>JACQPO010000102.1 GCA_016207545.1 Methanobacteriota archaeon
AGTCGCGGCGTGTCGGCGGCGACCTACAGCCGATGGGAGCCGGTCGTCTGCCGTTGGGAACCGGGTCCCCGGGGCCCAGCACGGGGCCTAGGGGAGCGGGCGCGAATCGTCAACGGAGTCCCGCGGGATTCTGGCACGCTGGAATCGACCTGCCACCGGGATCCATCCTCACGAGGACTCCTTGCTCGCAATCGCGGGGCGAGCTCGCGGTGCGGCTGCGGTCCGACAGAAGCCGTGCGACCCCACGCGTGAGCCGGGAGCGAGGGGGAATGCCCAATTGGACGACTTGAACGGACCATCAGAACGCGATACCCCTGTCCGCTGAGGGCTCGGGCCGATTGTCGTGGGACTGCGGCGGGTCGTCAGGAGGGACCTGCGGGTCCGTCCGAACGGTTGGTACGTCGGATTCGGCGTCCGAGGAGGTGCTCCCGATCCTCCCGGGTCCCCTGTGAGTTCGCCCAGGATTCGTGTGACCTTCCCGCCATCGGATGGCGGGCGGCCGGGGATGCCGGCAACCCGTCACGGGACCGGAGGGAGGTGCTTCGGGGTCCGTGACGATCGCTGCGGGGTACGGGACACTCCTCCGGAACGTGCCGATGGGTGGCCCGGGCTCGCAGCGCGCCGACGTGAAGTCCGTTCGGACGACGGATTTCGCAGTCTAAGGGAGAAAACGCTCCCGAGGGATGATTCGCGAGCCCGCGGTCTACTTGTTGGATCTTGGCGGCGGTGTGGGACGTTCCTCATGTCCAAGACGAACGGCGGGTTCGTCCGACTGATGTGGGCTTGGGTGGTGGGAGTGAGCCTCGACGCGGCCGGGGCGGGGCCGACTGCAGAGCACCATCTCGTGGACGTCACGGGGGTTGATCCGCGGCGGGCTCGACTGATTCACATGCCCCGCCAGAAGGCTTCTAAAGCCATGCTTCCATCCCGCGGATGACATGGACCCGGAAACCTTGGCAAAGAGGCTCAGCTTCCCGTGGGCAGGGAATTGAACCTAAGGTGGAAAACTCCCCTGCGGCCAACAACCTGGGCATCCGTTGTCACAGGACGATCCGCGCGTCGACGACCTTGCACCCCGTCTCGAGCGCGATCACGGGGTTCAGGTCGATCTCCTTAATCTCCTCGAAGTCGTGGACGAGCTGCGACAGCCGGAGGAGCCCGTCCTCGAGCGCCGCCACGTCCGACGGCTTCTCGCCCCGCACCCCCGCCAAGAGCGGGTACGTCTTGATCGAGCGAATCATGCGCCGCGCGTCCTCGTCCGTGATCGGCGCGAGGCCGAACGCGACGTCCTTGAGGTACTCCACGTACACGCCGCCGAGGCCGAACGCGAGGAGGGGGCCGAACACCTTGTCCCGGTTCATCCCGAGGATCGTCTCCTTCCCGCCGGCGACGTACTCCTGCACGAGGTAGCCGTCGACCGACACGCCCGCCTTCTGCAACCGCTTCTCCATCTTCGCGAGCTCGTCCCGCAGGTCCTTTTCGTCCCGCAGGTCGATCGCGACCGCCTTCTGCTCCGTCTTGTGCAGGAGGTCTTTCCCGACCGCCTTCAGCACGAGCGGGTAACCGATTTCCCGCGCGGCTTGGTCCGCCTCTTCGGCGTCCTTCACGAAGCGCGTCTTGGCGGTGGCGAATCCGTACGCGTGGAGGAGCTCGAGCGCCTCTGCTTCGGTCAATCGCTTGCGCCCGTGTTGCTTCGCGGTCTCGACAATTCGCGTCGCGGCCTTCTTGTCGACTTTGAACTCCGGGAACGCGCCCTCGCGCCGGTTCAGGTACTCGTGATACCGGTACATCGCCGCCAACGTCCGCGCGGCGCTCTCCGGATACAGGTACGAGGGGATGCCGTGCTGCACGAGTTCCACGAATCCCGGCGAATCCTCGCTCCGGCCCATGAAGTTGCACAGCACCGGTTTGTCGTATTTCTCCGCCGTCTCCCAGATCGCGCGGGCGACGTCGACCTCCGCGGTGACGATTGGCGGCACGTAGATGACGATGGCCGCGTCCGCGTTGTCGTCCGCGAGCACCGCGTCGAGTGCGCGGCGGTAGTCCTCCGGCCCCGCGGACGCGATCAAGTCGACGGGGTTCGTGAGAGACGCCTCCGGGGGCGCCCATTTCCGCATCGACTCTATTGTTTTCGGCTTCAACGTAGCGAGCTCGAGTTCCTGCTGGATGAGCGCGTCCGTGCACATGATGGCGGGTCCGCCCGCGTCCGTGACGACGGCGATCCGCTTCCCCTTTGGCGGCTTCAGCTTGGAGAACGACATCGCGTAATCGAACAGCTCGTCGATGCTGTTCGCGCGGATTACCCCGGTCTGCGCGAACACGGCCTCCGCGGCGATGTCGGAGCCGCCGAGGGCGCCCGTGTGGCTCACGGTCGCGCGGCCCCCGGCCTCCGTTCGGCCCGACTTCACGGCGATCAGGGGCTTCTTCTTCGACAAGCGCCGCGCGATGCGCGCGAAGTTCCTCGGGTTTCCGAAGTTCTCGAGGTACATCAGGATGATGTGCGTGTCCGGGTCGTTCTCCCAGGACATGAGGAGGTCGTTGCCGCTCACGTCCGCCTTGTTCCCCAGGGAGACGAACTTTGCGAACCCGATGTTCAGGTTGCGGGCGTGGTCGAGGATTGCGACCCCCAAGGCGCCGGACTGGGACATGAACGAGATGTTCCCGCGGAGGGGCGGCGTCGGCGCGAACGTCGCGTCGAGCTGCACGTCCGGGTGCGTGTTGATGACGCCCATGCAGTTCGGGCCGACCATCGTCATGCCGTTGGTCCGGACGAGTTCCCGCAGCGTGCGCTCCCGTTCCTCCCCCGCGCCGCCGATTTCCCGGAAGCCGGCGGTGATCACGACAAGCCCCTTCACGCCCTTCTTCGCGCACTCCTCCGCCGCCTTCATCGCGGCGTCCGCGGGCACGCAGATAACCGCAAGATCCACTGGCCCGGGGATCTCGAGCACGGACGGGTACGCCTTGATCGAGTGAACGGACTCCGCGTTTGGATTCACGGGGTAAATCGTGCCCTGATATTCGTTCACGATGAGGTTGTGGAGGATCGCGTAGCCGACCTTCCCTTTCTGGCGGCTCGCCCCGATGACAGCGACGCTGTTCGGGCTGAAGATTGGGTCCAGCCGGTCGACCACGCCCGTCGAACATTCCCATGGCTGATGAATGTTCCCGTGTTACGCTTGTGTACGAACAAGATGCCCTCGGTCGGACCGTTTTGCACCTGCCTTCTCGGAGGCGGGACGGCCGCTGAGGTCCGTCGAGAAGAAGCGGCCTGTCCGATCGCGGCCACGCTCGCACGGCGACGAAGGTTTCAAGATGCGGACGGCGCATGCGACGCGGACCTCAGGGGTAGTGGACGGAGGTGGACCACTCCATCTGGCAGGACTTTAGCTTCGTGGCGTCGAGCGGGTATCGGGAACGCGTCCTCGCCGCCCTCGCAGGCTTCCCGAAGCTACCAAAGCAGTTGTCGAGCGAGACCCACCTGAGGCTCAACCACGTGAGCCGTGCGCTGCGCGAGTTGCGGCAGCGCGGTCTCGTCGTGTGCCTCACCCCAGAGGCGAAGGCGCGCGGCCGCCTTTACGGGATGACGGACGCCGGCTGGACCCTCTTCTCCTACCTGAACAACTCCCGAGAACGGTTCGTTCCCCCGACGAGCCTCTCCGTCGGGGCGACCGGTTTCGTCCCGAAAATTCGCGCCGCCCTCGTGGTTCGATTCCTCCAGGTCCTCAAGGGGAAATACGGGGCGGACCGCGTGCGCGAGGCACTGGACGGCTGGGCCGTGGACCCCGTCGCCCTGACGGACGACAACTGGCTGTCTGCCGATTCGTGCGCCGAGTTGTTCGACATCGTGGAATCGAAGTTTGGCGACGGGAGCTACAGATGCGTTCGCGACGCGTCCGCACAAGTCGCGCCCACGGTGCCTACCGTCCTCGAACAGCTCGCGAAAGCGTTGCCCTTGGAGGCGCTCGCGGAGTTCGCACCGGTCGTATACGCGAAAGAGTGGAACTACGGGCGCCTTGAGGTGGAGACGGGCCGTCGGCGCGCGGTGTTCCGCCACTTCGATTGGATGCCCACGCCCGGGATGTGCGCCCTCTTTCACGGCGCTTACGAGGGAATCGTTCGATCCCGCGGCCTCGTTCCCAAGGTCACGAAGTCGCGTTGCGTGCAGAGAGGCGACGGGTACTGCGAATACATCGTGGAGTGGTGAGCCGTCCCCCGCTTGGCGGTCACATGGCCGTTGCGGGCTCCCATGTCCGGCGGCGCATGATCAGGTCGCGCAGGCGATCGGACAGCCGAAGAAGGTAGCGTTCCATCATCGCCCCGCCGTCCCGCTTCCGAACGGACAACAACGCGATTCCTACCGAGGTGGACACAAGCGGGTAGAAGTCCCCCGGCTTTGCAGCCATCCCCCACGTCGCGGCACGACAGGAGAACTCCGCCGCCCGAGCGAGTAACCCGCCATAGTCCCACTCCGTGAGCTCCGGCAACTTAGGGGCCGACAGCACGCTACGCACACGGGTTCCATACATCGCCAAGAGGGCGACATTTGTGATTCGGTCTTGGAAGTCTTCCTCGACCGTGGCGAGGTGGTCGAGGTACGTGATCACGACGTCATAGCAGAACCACGCTTTCCGTTCTGCGTCGAGCTGCTCTGCGGACGGATGATTGCGAGCAAAGCATGCGTTCACGAAATAGACCCCGGCCGCCCAAGACGCGTGACCCGCGAGACGGTCGTACCACGTGGCGTCCGTATGGGGTGCCCACATCGTCGAGGCCATCTTTTTCAGCATGCCGGGGTCCCGGAAGGGGGACCTCAGGAACGTGGTGGCCGCTTGGGCGAAGCTCACTTCCTCGTTTACCTGAGCGAGGCGGGGGAGCACGTTCCCTGGATTAGGGGCCGCCCGCAACAGCTCGTTCAAGCGCGCGGAGTTCCAGACGAGCAGTTCCGAGAGAGGTCGCAGGTCCGGACTGACCATGACGAACACCTCATCCGCGAACGTGTCCGGATCGAATTCGGGGTCCGTGCTGGCACCGAGGCAGCGCCGGCACAGGGCCCATGCCTCCGGAAAGCTGTACGAACCATGGTCGATGAGGTCGTCGATGATGTCCTGCTGGCATTGATAAGAGACGATGGCGGCGAGGGCGCGTGGCACATCGTCCACGGCCATGTTGCCTCGGAACCGCTGCGTGAGGAGCCCCATCGCGACCCCACGGACGAAGCTCTGTTGTCGGTTCCAAGGTTCGTGCGGCCAATCCTGAAAGAGGTGCGCGAGCATCCGAACAAATTCCTCGTTTCCCTTCGATCTGGTTCCCTGTACTTCCGCGATGACGCGGTCGAACTGCTCTTCGGCGAAGGAGCTGAGGAACCCGAAGTCGTACTGTTCGTTTGCGGCTGAGGTGGCACGGCCGAGCTCCCGGAGGACCGCTACCGCCGCCTCCACGTGGCCGCGACCCGAACCTCCTCCGTCTGATGCACCCCACCTCACGATCCCACAGTTCCCAAGCGGCGTCTGGCGAGTTAGAGTAAGCGACCGGAAAGTGACCATTATCAGACCAGAGAATGACCTTCCCATGGTTGTGGGGCGCAACTCAGGGAAGAGTTCCCGACCAACATCCGGAGGTTCCCGCGGCCTTCAGTCTCAGACCCTCCGGCCTTTCCGGTAGGATGAAACTTCCGATGTGGGTGGCGCGGGCGCGCGGAATTGCACCGCGTACGCCCCGGGTAACGGTCGGGGGCAAGGCTGTCCTGCTACGCCTGCGGGAGCAGGCCGGGCCAGATTTGAACCGGCGCAGAGCTGGTCAAAAGCCAGTTGCCCAACCGTGCTAGGCGACCGGCCTAGTGGGCCCCAGCCGATTCGAACGGCCACCACATCGTCCCAGACGATGGG
>JACQPO010000105.1 GCA_016207545.1 Methanobacteriota archaeon
AACCGAGACGCCTCCTCCGGGAACGCCTCCCGGAAGCCGCCGTGCGCGCCGGAGCACAACGTCGTCTCCTTCGCATGGAACATCTCGAGCTGCACGACGCCCTGCAGGTACTTCATCGCAGTCCGTGGCGGCTCCGTCTGCTCGCACACGCGGCCGAGCTGGCACGCGTCGTGGTACGCGATCCTTCGCTCCAGCTTCTTCGAGAACTTGAGCCGCTTCTCCTTGACGAGCTTCTCGATGTACTGGGAGATGTGGTAGATGGAGAACGGCGGGTTGCCCCCATAGCGTCGGTAGTCCTTGAGGAATGCCCGGTAGCACTCCGCGCACGCGGTCACGAGCGCCTTCGCGCCCGTCCCCGCGACGGCCTCGATGTTGTGCGGCATTAGGGTCTTTTTCACGTGCTGCCCGAAGCCCATCCGCGCGAGCGGACCGCCGCTGCACCATTCCTCCCGCCCGAGGACGCGGTACTTCACACTTGCGGCGTTCAGGATCTTGACGACGGACGTCGCGATGGACTGCCGTTCGAACGACGCGTTGCAGCCGACCCAGAACACGACCTCCGGCTGGTCCGCCTGCACGACGCCCGCAGCCTCGAACCAGTCCCCGCGCGCCTCGTTGTCCTTCCCGTACAGGTTCTTCGTCCCCTTCACGTTCTCGAACAGCGGCCGGTGCTCCGGGAGGGGACCGAATCCCTCTTCGACGAGCCACTCCTTCACGTCGTCCCACAACCCGTCGAACGGGATGTCTGCGTGGCACACCATCTCGCACGCGCCGCATCCCGTGCACTCGTACACGGCCTTCGTGAAATCGAGCGCCTCCTCCGTGGCCTTCCCGCGTAGATCCTTCAACTTCGTCGGACGATGGAGTAGGAAGTCGAGGGGCGAGCGCATCTCCACGCCCTTCATGAAGAAAATCTTTCCTCGGGGTGCGGCGGACTCCCAGCCAATCTCCTGGTACGGCGGACACACGGGCACGCAATATCCGCACATGTTGCACGCGTGCAACTCTTCTGAGAAGTCGGAGAACTTGACCATGGAATCCCCTCACGCGGCCGCGCGAATCCGCGCCCGCTCCTCCTTCGCTTCTTCCAGCAGCGCTTTCTGAATCTCGATGACCTTTGCGAGCAGGTCCCGTTGCGCCGGCTTGTCCGCGGACGCAGCCAGTTTGCGCGTAAGCGCGAGCGCGTCCCGCGTACCCTTCGCGACGACGTCCCATGCCTTGTCCTGGCTTACGTCCCGCTCGAACGCATATCGCGCGGCCCCGCAGCTCGGGCACGACTCCGGCGGCTCGTCCCCCTTCGCCTCGAACCCGCACACGTAGCATTCAATCCGTTCGTACTCGGAAAACGGAAAGATGTCGGGCGCCTTCGCCTTTCCCCTCGCGCCCGGGAGGGACTCGAGCAACTTCACGGCGCGCTCGTACACCTCCGTGGCGCGGTCGAAGATGAACTTCACGCGCGGGTCCGCCGCCAACGACTTCGCCCGCCGGAAAAACGCGACGGCGTCGCGGCCGACTTGGGCGACTTGGCGGTTGGCGTCGGCGATCTTTGGTTGCGCTTTCAAGGAACGGACGCCTCCCGAACCCGGGAACCGGGCGCGGATACGGGAAGTCCCTATTTAAGATTTGGAACCGCGCGCGTTCCGACGCTCAGATGCCCATGCCGAACTGCTTCTTCGCGATCTCGGACATCATCTCCGGCGTCCACGGCGGGTCCCACACGATTTGGACCTCCGCCTCCTTCACGCCGGGCAGCGACTCAATCTTGCGCTTCACGTCCTGGGACAGGTACGCGGACGCCGGACATCCGGGCGCGGTGAGCGTCATGCGGACCGCGATCCTTTCCTCACCGATGTCGATATTGTACACGAGTCCAAGGTCGTAGATGTTGATCGGGATCTCCGGGTCGTAGCACTTCTTCAGGACCGAGATCACATCGTCCTTGCTGACGGCCATCGTCTTCCCCGGAGTTCTTAAGGGTCGCTAGGTAATAAAGGTAAGGCATGTTACGAGCCGCTCACCGATAGAGCGGACGTCGTCCGGGGAAGCCCGCCTCGAGCGTGTGCCAGTATCCGATTTCCTTCTCCCCCCGTTGCCAGCACAGGTAGACGAGCTCGCCGCCGACGTACGCGTAGAAGTCCACGAGCCCGCGGTTCGGGTCCTTCAGCTCGCATCCGAGCGCACTGAGCCGGATCGCGCAGTCGTTCACCGCTTGGAGCCCGGTCGCGAGCTCCTCCTTGAGCCGCACGTACTTCTCGTTATCTGCGTTCGTGGAATCCTCGATCGCCTTCCCCCAATATGATTCGAAGTCGGTGACGAGGTCGCTCAACTCGCGCACGCGCGCGGCGCGCGTGTCCATCTCGCGGAAAATCCCCTCAATCTGGGACAGGAGATGGTTCGCTTCCTCGACCGTGAAGATCCGACGTGGACTGGCGGCGATGTCTAACTGCGTGTCCGTCACCGCGGCCTCCTCCGAGACAACGATACCTTTCCCCGCTTAAATCGTTATTCCCAGCCTATGCCTGGAGGCGTTCGCGCACCGCGTTGCGCGCGGCGACCATCGCCCGAAGCTTGTCCCGCGCCTCCTCGGGCGTGCGCGTCTTGAGTCCGCAATCCGGATCGACCCACAACCGCTCCGGCGGCACGACTTCCAGCGCGCCACGAATCCGTTCCTCGACCTGCGGCTTTGTCTCGACGACGTGCGAGTGGACGTCGATGACGCCGAATGCGAGTTCCTTCGTAAACGGATGCTTCCGAAACAGCGCGAGCAAGTCGAGCCCGCTGTTACTCATCTCGAGGTCAATCTGGTCCACGGGCAGGTCGAGCATCGCGGGGTAGATCCGCTCGTAGTTTCCATAGCACGTGTGCGTGATCGTCTTCGCGTCAAGGTCCCTCGTGACCTCCCCGAGCGCCTTCACGACGAGCGGCAGCTCGTCCTCCCGCGTGCTCAGCGCGGGCTCGTCGATCTGGACGACCTTCGCCCCCGCGGCGACGAGGTCGCGAGCCTCCTGCCGGACGACCTTTGCGAACGCGAGCGCGCAATCTTCGCGCGACGGGTAGTACTCGTTGAACGACCAGTCCATCATCGTGTACGGGCCCGTGAGCATGCCCTTGACGGGCCTGTCCGTCAACCCTTGCGCGAACCTCCACCACGCTACCGTGATCGGCTCCGGCCGGGCAAGCTCATCGACGACGACCGGCTTCTTGTAATACCGGTTCCCGTACGACCGGACAAGTCCGCTGATCGTCGTGCCCTCCAGGTTCTCCGCGAAGTACGCGACCATGTCCCCGCGGTACTGCTCCCCGTCGACGAGCACGTCGATCCCAATCTCCTCTTGGAAGCGAATCCACGCCGCGGTCGAGCGACGGCCTAGCTCGTCGAGTTCCCGGGCGCCGATTTCCCCTTTCTCGAACTGGGTCCGCGCCTTCTTCAGGTACGCGGGCTTCGGAAAACTGCCGACGCTGGTCGTTTCGAGGGCCATCACAACGCCTCCCGGACGGCCTTGGCCGCCGCGACGAGCACCCGGACCTTCTCCCGCGCTTTCCCGCGCGGCAGGTATTCGAGGCCGTTCGAGGGGGCCACGTACGATCGCTCGAGCGGGACGCGATCCTCGAACCCGAGCACCTGTTCTGCGACCCTACGCGAGTCCTCGAGTTTCGTGTTCCGCGCATCGACGAGGCCGAACGCGACGCCTCGGTTCGCGTCGACCGTCCGAAGCGCCGCCAACGTGTCCGAACCCTGCACGAGGTCGAGGCCGAGGACGTCGAACGGCAGCTCGAGGAGGTCGCGCAGGATCGGCGCGACGCCGCCGAAGTACGTGAAGAGCGACGTCTCCGCGGAGCCTTTTCCCGCCAACAGGAGGTCCGCGGCCTCCGCGTACCCCCGCGGCAACGCCTTGGAGTGGACGAGCGCAGGTTCGTCGATCTGCACGTGCCGCGCTCCCGCGGCGACGAGCGCCCGCACCTCTTGCCCGAGGGCAACCGCCAACTCGCGGACCGCGTCGCGGCCGGACCCGTTCGCGGACAACTCGGCGAGGGTGTACGGACCCGTGACGACCGCCTTGACGGGCACGGGGCTCGCGGCCGCCGCGGCTTTCCAGTCGTCCACGGTAATCGCACCTCGCCATCGCACGGAACCGATGCGTCGGGGTTGGCGGTAGTACGTATTGGTGTCGAAATACCGCACGAGGCCCGTAATCTCGAACCCGTCGAGTTTGGCGGCGAAGTGGCTCAACGCGTCGTGCCACGTGACCTGCCCATCCGTCGCAACGTCGACGCCGAGCTCCGACTGCTCCCGCACGACCTCTTGGACGACGGACACCTCGGCCGTCCGCAGCTCCTCCCGCGAAATCTCGCCCTTCTCCCGCCGCGCGATCGCCCGGCGGAGGCGTTGGCCGTCGAACGAGTCGTCCACACGGGGATAACTGCCGACGACGGTCGCGCGCACCATGGACGCGCGGCCGATGGATCGCGCCCTAGAAGAACGTTGAGGTTCGGATGCTCATACGACAAGTCCGATAGGAATAATCAGGGGCTGGAATTATTCGTCCTCGCCGACCGATTTCCGCCGACGCGGTCGGGCGCCGGACAGGTCTACCCCCCAAATTTCGCGGTGAAACCTAGTATCAAAACGGAACCTATATAACCCCGGCGCGCGTCTCGCATCGTGCGAAGGACCCCGACCATGGCTCGAGATGGCTGCTGCGAGAGCGGGAATTGCCCGGCAGCCGTGGCCATCCACGTCCTCGGCTCCGAACTCAAGCTGATCACGATGCACGGCCTCATGGCGCGGCACCGCCGGTTCAACGAGCTCCGGGAGCTCACGGGCCTGTGCCAGAGCTCCCTCGCGCGGACCCTCAGGGACCTCGAGGAGCTCGGCCTCGCGGAGCGGGTCGTCCACCCGGACGAGCGCCCCGTGGCAGTCGAGTACCGACTGACGCCGATGGGGCAGGACCTGTCCCTCGCGATCGAGGCGTTCGAGCGGTGGACGGAGCGGTGGATGGCGGAGCTCGAGGCCCGGTTGGGGAAGCAACTCGCATGATGCCCTCACGAGAAGGAATGGAGAGAGGAGAACGCGCAATGTCCGCGAACGTAATCCAAGCGGAGAAAACAAAGGACGAGTTCGTCGACGAGCCCCCGAAGGGCTGCCCGAACTGCGGCAGCACATCCCTGTTCTTCGACCCGATCCGGAGCGAACTCGTGTGCGACCGGTGCGGGCTCGTGCTCGGGACCCAGCCCGTGGACCCGGGCCCGGACTGGTCCCCGTTCGCGGAGAACGCGGCCCGGGCGGGCCCGCCGGAAAGCGTGCTCCTCCCGGACGGCGGCCTCGGGAACACGATGGGTGCGGGCGGCCGGGACGCCGCGGGCCGTTCCCTGAGCGCGAACGAGGCGGCGCGGTTCGGACGGCTGCGGCGCGTCCAGCAATGGACCCGCCTGCGGGGCACGGAGCGCAGCCTCACGGGGGCGCTCGCGAAGGTGAACCAGCTGGCCTCCCGACTCGCGCTGCCGACGGACTTCCGGGAGCGCGCGGCCGTAATCCTGCGGAAAGCGCTGAAGGCTGAACTCGCGCGGGGCCGGTCGATGGACGCGCTCGTCGCGGCCGCGGTGTACCTCGCCTGCCGGGACCTGCGCGCGCCGCGGAGCCTGCAGGAAATCGCGGAGGCCGCGGAGGTCACGGTCCACCGGCTCGCCGCGACCGCCAAGCTCATCTCGCGGACGGTCAAGGTCACGACCCCGCCGCCGAAGGCGACGGACTTCGTGTCCCGGTTCGCGTCCCAGCTCGGGGTGTCCCCGGAGGTGACGGAGCGGGCGTTCCGCCTGCTCTCCGACCATGGGGAAGAGCTCGCGATGGCGCCGCCCCTCGGGGCGGCCGCAGGGGCGCTGTATCTATCGGGTGAGATTGAGGGCGAGAAGCTTAAACAGTCGGACGTATCTCGGGTGGCGGGGGTAAGCGAAGTCACCCTGAGAAAGTACTACAAACTCTTGAAGCAGCGGGCCGCAATCCCCGTGGAGGCGGCGTGACGGCGGCCGTCGTCTGCGAGGTTTGTGGCCTTCCGAAAGAAATCTGCGTCTGCGAGGAACTTTCCCGGGAGCAGGCACCGCTCCGCGTCCGGATGGACACGCGGCGGTACGGGAAACCGGTCACCGTCGTCGAGGGGTTCGCGGACGACGCGAACGTGGACGCCCTTGCGAAGGAGTTGAAGCGCAAGGTCGCCGCCGGCGGGACCGTGAAGAACGGGCACATCGAGCTCCAGGGAGACCACCGCCACAAGGTCGTCGTCCTGCTCCGGGACAAGGGCTACACGGTCGAAGAGGTCCGCTAGGGAGCCTCGAGGGCCGAATCCCCGGGCGACCTACTGCGTCCCGTAGGGCTGTTCCGTGAAGATCTTGATCGCGAGCACGGGGCATACGGTCTCGCACGCCATGCAGTCGATGCAGTCCGCCTCCCGGACCGGGTCCGCCTTGTCCGTCCGCCACTCGTCCCACTCCGGCGTCCCCGACGCGATCTTCTTGTCCTCCCCCACCTCGTCGTGCGCCGGGTTGAGGGCCCACTCGAACACCTCGACAGGACACACGGGAAGGCACGACCCGTCCGCGATGCAGCTGTCGAAGTCCACCGCCACGTGGGCGCCGTGAATCCCCTTCTTCGTCGGGTACGGCTTCCCGTCGGCGTCGAGACGTTGTACGCCTTCCGCGAACACCTTGTGCTCGTGGTGGGAGCCCGTGTGCGGGTACTCCTCTGGCTTGTTCAGAAAGTCGGGGTCGATCGGCTTGGACTTGTAGTCGACTTCGGCCATCGCAGGAGCGAGGAAGCCGGAGCATTTAAACCTGGTTCGCTTGGGAGTCCGGCGGAGCGCCCGACGACCCCTTTATCATCCCGACGACGATGCGGGCGGGCGATGGTCGTCCCGCCGGATTCCAGGAATGCTTGATCGTCCTCGCGGAGGGGCGCCGGGAACGGCCTTCCACAGCGTTCGGGAGGGGACCCAGGCTGGCTGGACGCTCCCCTGGTGGGTCGCGATCATGATCCTTGTTGCCCTGATCGGGGTGGCGCTGTGGGTCATCCTGCGCTGACGGCGTGGGTCGACGACTACTTCGGAATCTTCTGCCCGGCCGTCTCTTCGAGCAGCTTCACCTCGCCCTCGAAGTTGATGTTGTAGAACCCCTCGCCCTTCGCCCCCGCGAGCCCCGCGACCTCCTCCATGTGGAGGCAGTCGACCGGGCACACGTCGACGCACTGCTGGCACCCGATGCACTTGTTGTAGTCGAACTCCGGGATCACGATCGGCTTCCCCTTCCGGAGGTTCGGCCCGTCGACCATGTCGATGCACCGGGTCGGGCATTCCCGCTCGCACTTCTTGCAGCCGATGCACACGTCGACCTCGAGGATCGGGTGTTCCTCGATCCGGTTGATCAGCACAATCTCCTTGTCCGACGCGTCGTCCGGCTCCTTGAGCTCCTCCGCGTGGTAGAACAGGTCCTCGCGGGAGTAGTCCGCGTGCTCGAACTCCTGGGAGAACATCCACGCGTCCGTCGGGCAGTACTCCGAGCAGTTCCCGCAGAACAGGCAGTGGCCGACGTCGACCGCGGGCCGGCGGACGACCTTCTTGTGCTCGTCCATGATCGCCCGCGACGGCAGCAGGTACGGGGACTTCTCGTCGACTTCGACGAATTCGAAGTAGATGCACTCGTTCGGGCACACCTTCGCGCACAGCTCGCAGCCGATGCACTTGTACCAGTCGATCACGTGCTGCCCGCGGAACGAGGCGGGCAACTCGATCTTCTCGTACGGGTAGAGGCGCGTGACGGGCACGCGGCCGCCCGGGATGAGCCGGTTGATGCCCGGCGTCGTCTGGAGCGTCTGTTTCATCGTCGCGAGGAGGGGCCGGAAGAAGGACGGCCTCGGGACCGCCGTCTTCCCCTCAGTGGGGTCGGACCGCTTTGACTTCATACGTGTAGTCCCCGCCGAACTCCGCGAGCTGTCCGCGCGTCGCGTCCACGAGGCGGCCCTTCTTCGTCTTGATCCATCCGCGCTTCTCCACCTTGATCTTCGCGCTGAGCTTTAGGAAGCCGTCGATGAGCGCTTCCGGACGCACGGGGCAGCCGGGGATGAAGATGTCCGTCGGGACGAACGTGTAGGAGCCCTTCACAACGCTGTACGAGTCGTAGTACGGGCCGCCGCAAATCGTGCACTCCCCCATCGCGATGACCCACTTCGGGTCCGCCATCTGCTCGTACAGCCGGCGCACCGCAGGGCGGAGCTTCAGGGAGATCGGCCCGTTCAGGAGGAGGACGTCGCACTGCCGGGGGGACGATCGGTAGATGATCCCAAACCGCTCCACGTCGTACCGGGGGTTGCTCGTCGCCGCCATCTCGATCGCGCAACACATGATCCCGAAGTGGAGCGGCCACGTGCTGTTCCGCTTCGCCCAATTCATGAACTTGTCGACGATCCCCTCCATGACCCACTTGCCGGGGCCCGTGTTCAACGGCTTCCGGAGGTTCTCGTCGACCCAGCGGACGAACTCCTTCGAGCGAAGGCCGACGATGTTCGCCTGCTCGCCTGCAGGAATCATGGAATTCGCCTCGCGTATGACGCCCCTATCGCGTGGCAGGGTGCCGATGGGAGGGCGCATAATAAGACTTTGCAATTAGCCGTCCGCGCGCGGCCGCTCGCTTTTGTAGGCGGTGTCGCAATGTCCCCGCGTGGCCTTCGACTTGGAGCGCGCGGCGGTGGGCTTCGCGTTCCTCGCCGTCGCCGCAGCGATGGACTGGCGGAGCCGGCGCGTGAAGGACGAAGTGTGGATCGTCCTCGGCGCGGTCGGGCTCGGCCTTCTGGAACTCGAGCTGATCCTCCACGAGGCCGCCCCCGCGGCGCACATCGTCTCCGTTGCGACCGCGATCCTGTACTTCGGCGTGTTCTTCGGCGAGCCGATGTGGGACGACGATGGGTTTCACTTCCGACCAATCCGACTCTTCTTGTACGCGGCGGTCCCCGTCCTGCTCGTTTTTGCGTTGTGGGGCGCGGGGGCCGGGACGGTCGTCTACCGCCTCCTCACGATGCCCGTGATGATCGTCGTCGCGCACGGCATGTACTACGTGAACCTGCTCCGCGGCGGCGCCGACGCGAAGGCGGTCATGGCACTCGCCCTCCTGTTCCCCGGCGCGTATCCCCACGTGGGCCCCTTCCCAATCCTCACCCCGTCCGCGCTCGTCGAGCCGATCCTCGCGGTGTGGTTCCCGTTCGCGTTCGTCGTCCTCGCCAGCGGCGCGCTCCTCCTCCTCGTCCTCCCGCTCGCTCTGTTGGCCCGAAATGCCGCCGAGGGACATGCACCCTTGCCCCGCGCCTTATTCGGCTACCGTGTCCCCATCGACCGAGTGCCGGAGTTCTCGTGGCTCATGGACCGCGTGGAGAATGGGGAACGCGTGACCGCTTATTTCCCCCGCCATGCGGACGATAGGGAGGAACAGCTCACGCTCCTCCGGGAACGAGGGGTCGAGCGGGTGTGGGTCACCCCGCAACTCCCCTTCATCACGGCGATCTTGGCGGGTTACGCGATTGCGGTTTTCCTCGGAAACCCGCTGCTCGCTCCGTTTGGCGGGCTTCGGTAGCCGTAACGATTTCGAGTCGGGACTCGGCCGGAGCCGAAAGAGTTTAAATAGACGACTTCCTACATCACGGCCAGCGGTACGACGGCCAAAGCGGTGGGGATACACCCGGTCCCATTCCGAACCCGGAAGTTAAGCCCACCCACGTTCTCTGCGGTACTGCGGTGCGCGAGCCCGTGGGAAGCTTACCCTCCTCCGGGGGGGCTGGGGCCCGTGACCTAGGTACGCTAGTCGCGCATCCTTGTGGTGCGTGACGAACCGTGCCGCTTTAACGGCCATCGGTCCCTGGAACGCTGTCGGCCGCTATCCCTTTCTTTTCTTGCCCCATCGGCGGCGCAGCCCGTACAGGAGGAGCGGGATCGCGATCGGCACGACGAGGGTCTCGAACTCCGGGATGACCGTCATCGCGCTCGCGCTGCCCCCGTCGAGGACGACATCGTTCTGCGCGGTGTAGTTGAGGAACGCCCAGTTCACGAGCACGGCAGGGGGGTTCGCGTCGACGGTCACGGTGACCGTGAGGCTGTGGCTCCCGACGGCGACGCTCGTGAAGTACCACCGAAGGGTCGCGTCGTCAATCGCGTCCGGCGGCGGGCTCGCGGACTGGTACGTGACGCCCCCGGGCAGCGTATCGTTGATCCATACGTGGTTCGCCGGCGCGCTCCCCGTGTTGTTGTAGTAAATCGTATACGTGAGCGTGTCCCCCGGGAGCGCGGTGGCTTTGTCGACGATCTTCGCGATCGTGATCATGGGCCGCACGACGGTCGCGTTCGCCCACGCGGCGGACGACTCGAGGATCCGGCCGAGTTGGTCCGCGTAGTCCAGCCTGACCGCGTTCGCGAGCACCTGCCCGTCCGTCGCGGTCACGCCGACCCGAACCGTGATCGTGAACGAATTCAGCGTGAGCGGATTCACGTTCGTGAACATCCATCCGTACGTGCTCCCATCCGTCGACGCGTACGGCACGCTCGAGGAGACGAACGCGACGTCGCTCGGGAGCGTGTCGTTCACCCAGACTGTGCTTGCGCGTCCCGTATCCGTGTTGTTGTAGTATACGGTGTACGTAATCGTCTCGCCGGGAACTGCGGTCGTCCGGTCCGCAATCTTTGCGACCGTGATGCGAGGCCGGTGCCGGTCGTTCCCGCGGCCCGGCGACGGCACCACGGAGCGGTAGAAGTCGTTCCCGTCCGCGTCCGTGTCCACGGGTTTTCCCGTGAGGGCGTCCTTGAACCGGGCCCAGCTCTGGGACCTGCCCACGTTGTCGTACCTCGTGCGGTCCACCTCGACGCCGTCCGCGGTCACGAGGCGAAGGAGGTTGCCGCCGTTCGGGAGGCTGTTGTCGGGCGGGACCACCGTCAGGTACTCCGTGCCGCTACCCCACGCCCCGATCGTGCCGCTCAACGTGACGACCGTGACCCAGTTCTTCCCCTTCTGGCGCTGCAAGGTCCACCCCGCCACCGAGACCGGCGAGCCCGTCGGATTCGCGAATTCGATCCACTCCGGATTCGGCTTGGGAGATAGTTCGTTGATCACGACGTTGTCGCCCGCGATGGACCGCGTCCACGCGCCCGGGGCGCGCTGCGGGCCGGACCGCCCCTGGTCGAAGTCGAACCGCCAGTCCTTCGTGAAGAAAACGAACGTGTGGTTCGCGGCCAGGTTGAACAAGGAGGCGTCGAACGACGCTTCGAGTTGGTGCGCGTCGACCGCCGTCGGGGCGTCCGCAAACCGCTCCCACGGAATCGCACGGCTCGCGTTGTATGCGTACAGACCTGCGTCGAGAATCACACCGCCACGTCCGACGGCCTCGTAGGCGAAGTCCATCCCGTACGGAATCCCGTCCACGTACACGAGGAGGCCCGTGTCCGTGCGGTTGTCCCGGTCCACATAGACATAGGCGGTGTCAACGCCGCGCTGCGGCGGCAGGGAAATCGGGCCGATGTACCGCGCCACGTCCCGGCCCGCGTAGGGCGCCGGGTACCGGATGGGGATGCGGGTCTCGAGCAAGTAGTCCGTATACGCGCTGCAGTCGTCGGAGGTACACTTGTTGTAGTCCAAGAGCCCGTCCTGGTCCACGTCGTCAAACTGGTCTAGGTCCGACACGTAGTCGTTGTTGAAGTCCGAGACGAGCGCCGGGTTGATGAGCGCCTCGATCTCGTCGGGCACGGTGTCGCCGTCCGTGTCGACGATGGTCGCCGGGTGGTATCGGTCGCGCGTGTTCGGGATGTCGACGCCGCCAAGCATGCGCCCGTCCACGCGGAGGTAGAACGACACGTTCGCGCTCACGACGGCCTCGTAGGCGCGCAGGTCGATGTTCTCGTTCACGGACGCCGTGCCGCCCAACGTCTGGACGTCGTCGTCCGCGTCGAGGCGCAACGCGAACCGGCTCCAGTCCCCGAACGCTCCGTCGGCGGTAATCATTGCGGGAGCGGAATCGACGTAGGCCATCACGGGACTCGCGTCGCGAAGGGTGACGGCGACCTCTGGACCCCCCGCGACGGCAACCGACGCCACGCGGAACCCGACGGAGGCATCCGGCGCCGCGGCGGGGAGGTTTGCGACGAACACGTACGACTCCGGCACGGACACCTCCCGGTCGAGGGAGAACGTCGCGTCGGGAGCGAACGCCGCAGTGCCGAGAAGGATGTCCTCCGGGTCGACCGCGCCGTCCCCGTCCGCATCGAGGTACAGGTCCCCGCTCACGGGTCCGGGGTACGAGCCGAACCGCTCGAGGGACAGGGAGACGACCTGGACCGGCGTCGCGAGGGCGCGCACGGCGAGGTGGAGGAAGGGGACGGACGGACCGGCAACCACGTCCCCACCGAGGGCACGCTGCGTCACCGCGATGGCGCCTAGGGCGGTGCCAACGGCGCCGTCCGCGGGGTCCCCGTTCCGCGCGAAGTCGAGTGCGTACACGAGGATGCGAGCGCGGTCCTCGAGGAACGCGGGGCCGAGATCAACGCGCGCCTCGACCTCATTCCGGAAGCTCGCGGCGCGGCCGCCCTCTGCCCGGTCGAAGGACAGCCAGTCGTCCGAGGATGGCCCCGCGCGGTCCGCGTTGTACACCCATCCTGCGCTCCCGATGAGGGTCCCGTTCCACCCGTACAGTTCGACGGCTCGCTCGGCGCCGATCGATCCGACTCGGAAGCCCGTGGCGGGATCCCCGTCCTCGTCCACAAACGCGTACAGGACGTCCGCCCCTCCGGCAACCGCACGGAAGAAGCTACCGGAAACGCGCGCGTACAGGAGCATCGTCCCGTCCGCGACGCGGACGCGATACCCGACGAGGTTCACGTCGGGGTTCGCAAGTTGGTCCGCGGGATCGTCCGCGTACTCCGGAATGCCGGTCCAGTCGCGGAAGTCCCCGTCGATCGCGATGCCCCCGGGCGGCGGCGACGTGGAGATGAGGGTTGCGAGGATCGGGGTCATCAGCAGGAGGAGGACGACCGCGGCGATCATCCCGACGGACCGCACCCAGGAAGGTCGCCCGCCAGGCGGTTCCCCGGCCCACCGGCCGCGCCGGCCGTTCGTGAACCCGTTCCCGTTC
>JACQPO010000106.1 GCA_016207545.1 Methanobacteriota archaeon
CTTCTTCATGTTCTCCGCGACGGTCTTGTACACCTGCTTCCCCGTGTCCACGCCGCCCGTGAACGAGACCGCGCGGATGTCCGGGTGCGCGATGATCGCGTCCCCGACCGTCGAGCCGGGACCGACGAGGAAGTTGAACACGCCCGGCGGGAAGCCCGCCTCTTCCAGCACTTCCGTGACCTTCGCGCCGCACAGCGGGGTGAGGCTCGAGGGCTTGAACACGACCGTGCAGCCGCCGATGAGCGCGGCCCCGCTCTTCCAGCCGGGGATCGCCATCGGGAAGTTCCAGGGCGTGATGAGGGCCACGGGGCCCACGGGAAGGCGAACCGTGAAGCACATCTTGTTCGGCAGTTCCGACGGCACAGTCACGCCGAAGAACCGTCGGCCTTCCCCGCTCGCGTACTCGAAGAAATCGATGACCTCCTGCACGTCCCCGCGACCCTCCGCGAGGACCTTGCCCATCTCCATCGTGACGAGACGGCCGAGCTCCTCCTTGCGGCGGCGGAGGATTTTGGCGGCTTCGAGCAATAGCTCACCGCGTCGCGGCGGCGGCGTCTTCCTCCACTTCTCGAACGCGTTCTTGGCGGCCTTCACCGCGGCGGCCACGTCCTCTTTCGTCGCCTGCGGGAACGTCGCGAGAACTTCGCGCGTGGCGGGGTTGATCGTCTCGAACCGCTTCCGGTCCTTCGGGTTCACCCATTTACCGCCGATATAGAAGCCATACTCCTGGACCATCGGCCCACCAGAGGCGACCATCGCAGGGTCGGGCTTATACCTTGTTCCGTTGGGCCGGACGGGTGGGAAACGCAACCCCACAATGCCCGGGGTCGGACGAGGTCCCTCGCTGCCCTTCCTCTTCGAGGGGCCTCACGAACTCCCCATTTCTTCGTCTGACCGGACCACTTCCCGAGCGGGAGGATCCGACCCGCCCCCCGCAGTGACGAATCCGTTCCCAGACGAGAGGAACATCGTCCCGACCACGACGAAATCCCCTCGCGGACGATCGCGCCTGGGTCGCGGCTGCCCTCCCGAGGATGCGTCCCATCAGCTTGGCGGGCCGCCCGAGCAACACGGACACGTTCCGTTCATCTGCCCGTGCATCGCCCCGTCGCCCATGCCGGATCCCATCATCCCGCCGCCCATCATGCCCCCGTTCATTCCCGAGCCCGTCCCTCCGGCTACGGAGGTCATCCCGACCGGGCGCGCGACCGAGGACGCCGCCACGATCCCGACGCCGAGAAGGGCCACGAGCAGCAGGCTCGCTACGATTGCCGTCTTCATGCGTACACCTCGGGACGTATCGTCCCGGGACTCCCTCCGCTGAAAGGGTTCAAAACCGTTGTGCGAAAACACGTGAAATGCGTTTCACTTTCCCGAAATCGAAGCTTGGCGGGAGAGTCGGATCCGATTCGTGGCGCCGTATCGCTCTCGGACAAGGAGGCCCTTCCGCTCGAGCCGGTCGAGGAGGCGCGTGACCTTCGCGGCGGAGAACGTGCCCCATCCCACGATGTCCTTCTGGAGGGTCACGCCGCCGGCATCGCGAATTCGCAGGTAGAGCAGACGCTCGTCCTCGCTGAGCATCCGCACGATGGCGGCCTCGACGTCGGACGTCACCGGAGACGGGGCGTGCGACACCGGGGAAACGGGCGGGGGCGACGAGATTCGTGGGGACGGATAGGGCGTCGACGTGGTCGCTCCGCCGACGACCGACACCACAAGGAGCACGACCGCCACGGCGAGGATGAGAATGCCGAGAACGAAGCCGCCCATCATGCCTCCCATCATGCCGTCCATCATGCCGCCGGTCGGCTGGAGGGCGAGGGCCACGACCGCGATCCCCACGAGGAGCAGGACGGCCGTCAAGGCGAACGCATCGCGCGGGCGCACGGATCCCACACGTTGCGCGCTCCTCATCAACGTTGCCTACGTACCGGTCCGGTCCGCGCGGGACATCTTAAATAGAGACCTCCAGATGGCTCCTGCCGGTATGTCCATGAAAACGATTGACGCCCTCGTGAAGAAGGCCGCGGAGTACAAGGCGAAGGGGTTCAGCGAGAAGGAAATCGGGGACGAGCTCCACCTGTCGCCGGAGACCGTCACCTGGCTGCTCACGCGGGGCGTGAAAGGCGGCGAACCGCCGAAGGACGTGAAAATCGGCTGGCGGTCCGTCGGCGTGTACGGGAACCGGATCGGGTTCATCGCGGCCGCGATGACGGACATCATCCTCGAGGAGTCCGAGAAGTCCAGCGTGGAGCCCGACACGATCGCAGCGATTGCGATCAACGGGATCCCGTACGCGACGCTCATCAGCGAGGACATGGGGAAGGAACTCGCAATCTATCGGCCGGGCACGACGCGCCACGAGGGCGGCGCGTGGAGTTCGAACTACGCGTCCGTGGAGGGCAAGAAGGTCGTCCTCGTCGACGACGTGCTGTCCTCGGGGGAGACGATCAGCGGGGCGATCAACGAAATCCAGGAGGCGGACGGCCAAGCGGTGCTCGCCGTCGTGCTCGTGAACAAGACGGAGAGGAACGAGGTCCTCGGCGTGCCGCTGCGCGCGCTCGTGCGCGCCCGTTCCATCGTGTGACCATGGTCCACTGGTTCGACGACCTCCTCGCCGACGTCCGTCGGTTCGTCGGCGGGAAGCCGCAGGTGCTCGTGAACGGCGGCCTCAGCGTGAGCGGGCTCCAGCACGTCGGCCGACTCCGGGGAGAACTCGTGCTCTGCCAATGCCTCGCCCGCGAGCTGCGGGCGGACGGGCGCGAAGTCGTGCAACACCTCGTCCAGTACACGCAGGACCAGTGGAAGGGGAAGGCGTGGCAGCTCTCGCAGTTCCCGCGGGGCGAGGGTCCGCGGTACGTGGGCTGGCGGCTCATCGATGTGCCCGACCCGCACGGATGCCACGCGAATTGGGTGAGCCACTATTGGGCGGAGTTCGCCTCCTTCTTGGAGATCTACACGCCGGGCGTGCGCGTCACGAGCACGACGGAGATGTACCGTCGCGAGGACATGCGGAAGCTTATCGTGGACGTGACGGCGCGCGCGGAGGACGTCCGCGTCGTCGTGAACAAGTACCGCGGCCGGCACCCCGAGCCGCCGGGCTGGATCCCGTTCGAGCCGTACTGCAACCGCTGCCGCCGCGTGGGGAACGCGCGAGCCCTGCGCATCAACGGGATCGAGTCCGTGGACTACGAGTGCGACTGCGGGGACCGCGGCACGTCGAAGCTCGAGCTCGGGAAGCTGAACTGGCGGCTCGAGTGGCCCGCGGTGTGGAAGGTGTTGGCGGTGGACGTGGAGCCGTTCGGGAAGGACCACGCGACGCCGGGCGGCTCGCGGGACTCGTGCAAGGAGATCGCGGAGACGATTCTGGGCTTCCGCCCGCCGATGGGCATCCCGTACGAGTGGGTCGGCCTCTCGGACCGAGGGAAGGACCTCGGAGACATGGGCTCGTCGGACTTCCTCGGCTTCACCCCGACGCAGTGGCTCGAGGTCGGCGACCCGGAGGTCCTCCGGTACCCGTACGCCTTCAACCCGATCTCCCGCCGCGTCGTGCTCGACCTCGGCCGAGTGGATGCCCTCCACGACGCGTACGACCTCGCGGAAGCCGCCTTCTACGCTGACGAACGCGAAGGGGACGAGGGGAACTTCGCGCGGTCCTACGAGCTCGCGCAGCTC
>JACQPO010000111.1 GCA_016207545.1 Methanobacteriota archaeon
AGGCAAGCGGCGGCAACGGCCCGAGAACTTCGTCCCGAAACCAGTCCCGCCGATGCTGCCTGTTCGTACAGAAACACCGCCTCAGCCATAGACGGCTCCGGCAGCGACAGGCTGCGGCAAACCTGCGCGATGAGTGCGGTGGCCGTCGACGTCGTCCGCCCTCGCCGCCGAGAACGGCGGTACCGCCACTCCACTTTGGCTAGACGCCAGAAGCGGCGTCGTTTCGCCGCATCGATGGGCCTGCCCTCTCCGTCGCGCCACTCCCGCTCCGTACGGAGGGGCTTCCCGCCTGCGCCAACCGGCCAGGACCCGCGGCTCCGGACGGCCCCAGGCTCAGGGAGTGGGGACGGGAACCGCTCGTGTGCGATTCCCGATTCGATGACGAGGCCGCACAGTTCGCAATAGACTTCGCCCCGGCGACGGTCGAGGATGGGGTCGTGGGGACATTTCGAGGTTGGACTTCCACCGTCTTCGTGCGGCGGAGATTTTTTCTCGTCGGAATCGGCCGGCCCCAGGGTCACGATGGGCACCCGAGCGTGACAGTGGGCACGCATGGTCGACGGCGGAGGGGTTCTGCCTCGGCACGGCGCGCCGGACCCGGACCGGCGTGTGTAGGGGGTGGATGCATGGTGAACCTAGACGGAGATGGGGTGCGTTGGGCGCGAGTTGCGGCGAATGATGTCCTCGGGCAGAGCGCCGAAATGCCGCTTCGCGAGCCCTCGCAAGTAAGTGAGGATGGCCTTGGTGCCCAACCGGGTCAACAGGACAGACAGCGTCCGCATGATCGGGTTGAACGCCCTCGTAGCGATCCAGATCTTTTCGTCGAACTGGCGGAGGTTGTGACGCCAGGACTTGTAGTACAGCTCGAATTGTGCCACCGACATCTTGGGAAACGTCATCGAACGCTCGGCGTGGACGTAGTCCACGTACAGGAGCGGTGCGATGATTCCCTGCGTGCCAGCGAGCGAGTCGACGAGGTCGATCGTGGCGCGCGTCTCATCCTCGGTCTCGTTCGGAAACCCCACGATCAGCGTCAGCGCCGGGAAGTAGTAGTTCTCGTTGAGGATCCGCACTCCCTCCCGGACGACCCAGGGCCATTCCTCGTTGCGGAACGGTTTGACCTTCCACGCAAGCCATTGCTGCACGATGCGAGGCGCGGCGGACTCTAGGCCGGGTTGGACCGCGAGCCATCGGGACGGCCCGAGCCCGTTGAGGCGGGAGATTTCCTCGATGATTTCGGGAGCGGCGACCACGGAGGAGAGGGTCCAATGGGTCGATCCCACCGCCTCAACGCCGTCGAGGGCGCGGATCTCTCGAAAGAGTTCCACCACGGCGTCTTGGTTCGGGATGAAGTCCCGATTATCGCATCCGTACAGGAGCATCTCGTCGGATTGGAGCCAGACGGCGGAGAACCCGTAGTCCAAGTTGATCTTCGCCTCCGCTTTCAGCCGCTCGATGGGGAAGTCTCGTCTTAACCGCCGCGTCACGTCGCAGAAGGAACATCCCCGCCCGCAACCCCGCATCGCCTCGATGAGGCCGTTAATCGTCGGCCCGCGGATCAGCGGGACCTCGCCGACATGGTTCGTGTAGCATCGGATGTGCTCTTCCGCGCTCCCGTCCTCGAGGTCTTGGAAGATTTGTGGTGCGGCGGTGTCGGCCTCTCCCTCCACAAGGCTGTCGAACCGAAACGGGGCGGCACGCTCTGGGAACATGCGGAGCTGCCACGTGCCGGACCCGCCAAGGACCGTGCGAAATCCAAACCGGTCCTTGAGCCGGTTGATCCGAGTCATCAGCTCCCGGAACATCACCCGGTTGAAAGGGGTGCTTTCCGAACTCGTGATGGACGAGGTCACGGGCCCGATCCCCAACGGGTCCATCGCGCTGACCCCCACCACCGTCGTCTCCTCCCCGATCGCGCGCTCCACGTAGTCCGGATGGGCAACGATGAGGTCTCGTGTAGGATAGTCCTCGAGCAGACTCGACTCGACGCGACGGAGGCCGCATTCTGCGACCTTGGCCTCTCCTGTGCCCCTGTCCGCCTCGACCGCCGGGCACATCACGTGGTTGTACACCCATTTTGGGATGTGCTCGTAGGGACCGCACGAAAGGAAGCCGAAGAGGAAGTTCCCCCGGAAGTTGGACATCAGGGAACGGTCGGCCGCCAAGACGAACCGGCGGCCCTTCATTGAATTACTTCCCGAGGGCCCGAGGAGGGACACCCGTTTTGGAGCAGGGCAGTGTTTTCAGGTTCTTCCGCTTGCGGATTCAATGGAAACCCTCTGCTGTTACAGTGTATGTGGGGACAAAACGGCGCGCCGCCGAAGGAGCGGGGGCCGTCTTCCTGCGCCGCTGATTCCGCAGGCGGGATCGCGAACCTCATGCCCGCCGTCTCTACGGAGGATTGCGCTGCGGAAGGGCGAGGGGGGTCCCCGCCCGCGTACCGGTGAGCAGCAACAATGGCGTCGCAACGGCGAGGTGAGCGAGAGGCGTGATCAAGATGCCCAGCAGAAGCCCGGCGCCCGAGGTCGCGATGGAAATCGGCCCCACCTTGTACAGAAGCACGGTCGCATGCGGTTCCGTCGGAAAGAAGAGCGACCATCCGAGAGCCCAATATCCCCATGCGCCGAAACCAAGTGTCAAGAATGTCAGGCCGACCGTGAAGACCCGGTCGCGGCGGGTGTGCGCGCACCCCTCGGCGTACCGTAGGGCGCCCCTTTCCATCGAGTATACGGCTGTCAGGGCAAGTCCGAACCCCGCCACCGCGGCCGGGCAGTTGCCAGGACACGAGGCGACGCGTCCGAGTATCCCGTCGAAAACGCCCATGACGACGAAGGCGGCGGACAGCAGGAAGAGGGACTGAGCGAGCCGGCGCCTCGGTGCCGGTGCGGGGGGCGGCGTCCACGCGAGGAGGTTCAGGAACAAGACAACGCCCACGCATTGGACGGTCAACAGGAGGAAGTAGAGGTCCACCGCCACGCTGGACCCCTCAAGGCCGGGGACGAGGGCGAAGGGCACAAGTGCACCGAGGCTCGCCCCTATGAACCCGTTTGCCAGACTCCTCAAGGCTCTTGCCTGTGTGGCCATCCCCGTTCGCCGCCGGCCGCGCCTTCCATGCGGTGGAGAAGCGCCGTCCGAATCGCCTCCTTGGAGGGCCAACTCATCGTAATGCCCTCGCTCTCGTACACGCGGCAATAGAGTCCGTACCGAGTCCCTCGGGGAGGTGGGAACAGGTCGCTTCCCTTGACCTGGATCGTCGGCGATCCAGCGAAACGGAGTCGTTTTGCCTCCCTGGGGGTGCGGACCTCGCGCGTGGAAACCACCGCGGGTGCCCCCTCCTCTCGCACGACTTCCCGGATCAGTTCGACCGTCGTTGGAGTGCCGGGACAGCCCACAAAGTGAAGCACGACGATGCGCGCACGGCGTTCCAATGCGCCTCGCGCGGTGCTCCGTCTCTTCGACATGGCGGGTCTCGGCGCGGTATGCATGCGGGGGGCGGCTTAAGCGTTGGGCGCGGAAAGCGCGGAAACCACGGGCAGCATCCGCGGAGTCGTTATGTATTATATATTAATAGATGAACTCCCATTCATGTTACCACGGGCGGGAACATGGTCACGATCGATAACCTAAATCGGCAAATCTTGGACATCTTGGAGCGGGACGGGCGGAAGACGTATGCGGAAATCGCGGCCGAGCTTCGTCGTTCCGAATCCACGATTCGGGATCGGATTCAACGGCTTGAACGCGCCCGAGTCATCTTAGGGTACCTCGCCGCGGTCGACAAACGGTTTGTAGGATACCAGACGGAGGGGCTCGTCCTGTGCAACGTGGCCGACCCTTCGGAGATTCACAAAGCCGTTGAGGCGCTTTCGAGGCTCCCGAACATCGTTCAGGTGTACCTCCTAAGTGGCGAGCGTCGGGTCGCCTTTTGGGTCATTGCGAGGGACAATCGGGACCTGGAGGACCTCTTGCGCCGGTACGCCGCACCCCTCGGCTTGCGGGACATCTCCTTGCACATCGTTACGGACCGCCCGCTCGGATTGTGTGTGAAGATCTGATTGCTTTCGCGTTCGCAGTAGCCGGGCGGCGTGGCAGGAGGCGGTTTCGTCTCCGCCCCCATTGGCCACCGCGACTCGACCTCTGCGCACGGAGCGGACACGGGCGTCGAATCCCGAGGTTTCAGCGCGCAACTTGCTTTACCTCGTCTGATTTCAATGGACTTCGTGAACGACGAAACGGACTGGTTCGATTACGTCCTCGACGAAACCCTCCGCGCAAATTTCAGGGCCAGACCCCTGAGCCTCGAGAAGATACCCGAAATCGAGCAGGTCGCGACTGAGGAAGCCGTCATCGCACATTCCTGAAAGCGTCGGTGACCATCCCGTTGGGCGGCGCAGGGGGTTCATGCTCTCCAGTCCCTGCCCTCCGAGACGCGCTTGACCGGAGAAAGAAGGCCGGCATGTGGCGGCAGATCACCGAACAATTCGTGCGACCGACGTGGATTTCACTCGACGCAGCAGCTCATCTTGGAAATGTCCCGCCGGAACGCCTGCGCTGCCAGCTTGAGGGCCTCCGCCATCGTGGGAAACACGTGGACGGTGTCGACGACGTCGTCGATCGTCCATCTTGCACGAATCGCATAGACCCCGGCCGTCACGATTTCCGCCGCAAGGGGTGAGACCGCGTGGACGCCCACGATTCGCCCGGTCTTCGGGTTTACGACGAGCTTCAGGAGTCCCCGCGTATCCTCCACGGCGAGAGCTTTCGAGACGAAGGCCATGGGCACGGTGCGGCATGCGCAGACGCGCTCCCGTTTCATCAGCTCCGCCTCCGTGAGCCCGACGCTCGCCACCTGCGGGTTCGTGAACACTGCGTGTGGTACCGTGTCGTAGTCGATGGCCCGATGGGCATCCTCGAGCGCGTTTGAGGCCGCGACGTTGCCCTCCTTCGCGGCGAGGGTTTCGAGGGCCAGGGAGCCCGTCACGTCACCCGCCGCCCAGATGTGCGGAGCGGTCGTGCGGAGTTCGCGGTCGACCTTCACGAACCCGCGCGGGTCGAGCTCCACGCCCGCCGCGGACAGTCCGAGGTCTTTCGTGTTGGCGGCGATGCCCGTCGCGACGAGGACCTCCGCCGCCCGGAATCGTTCGACGCCATCTGCGCCGGTGGCCGTCACGACCTTTTGGCCGTCGTGCTCTCCAATCCGTTGCGCCTTCACCCCGGTCTCGATACGGATTCCCTCCTCCCGCAGGCATCGCGTCAACTCGCGGGAGATTTCGGGTTCGTGCATGGGAAGGATGCGAGGCATGAGTTCCAGAAGGGTGACCTCCGTCCCGAAATGCGCGAAGAGTTGAGCGAACTCGAGGCCCAAGGGACCGCCGCCGAGCACGAGGAGCGACGGAGGCTGCTCCCGGAGGGCGAGCGCCTCGATGTGGGTTAGGTAGCGAACGCCGTCGAACCCCTCGATTGGCGGTAGGCGCGTGGACGACCCCGTCGCGATGAGGAATCGCTGGCCTCGGATCTTGCGGCCGTCCACGTCAATCGCAGTTGGCCGCGTGAGGCGGGCCCACCCCTCGACGTATTCCACGTGCTCCCAAGACGCAAGAACCTCCTCATAATTGCGTTTCCGCAACTTGGCGACGAGGGAGTCCTTGTGGACGATGGCTTGCGAGAACTCGACCGTGCCCGGAGGATTTCGCAGGGCGGGAAACGCCGAGCGCGGCGGGTAGAAGTGCTCATGGCTGACCTCGAGGAGGTGTTTGCTCGGGACGCACCCTACGTTCACGCATGTGCCCCCCATCGGAAGCCCGGCATTGACGATCGCCGTGTCTACCCCCAACTCCTCGGCCTTCGTCGCGGCGGCGAAGGCGGCCGCCCCGCCGCCGATGATGACGAACTCGTACGAGTCTTTCATCAGACCACGCTCCTGTCGCGAATTGCGATGGACCTCATACGCCCAGACCCCTCACCACCTCCGCCATCTGGTCGAACGTCGGGTCGGACTGGCGGAACCGGATGTACCCGTTCTGGTCGACGATTACCACAACGGACAACGTCGTGACCCCGTAGCTC
>JACQPO010000116.1 GCA_016207545.1 Methanobacteriota archaeon
CTGAGACGACGCGATGACGACGCGGGCCACGCCGCCCTCGATCGCCTCCCGCGCCGCGACGAGCTTCTTCTTCATCCGCCCGTACGCGAAGTTCATGTAGTGCTCGAGCCGGTCGACGGGCACCTCGCGGATGAGGGAGCTCGGGTCCGTCGGCTCCCGGAGCAGGCCGGGGACGTTCGTGAACAGGAGCAAGGTATCCGCGTCCAGGGCCACGGCGATGCGGGCCGCGACCCGGTCCGCGTCCGCGTTGAGGAGGTCTCCGCGGGTCGTGACCGCGGGCGGGCACACGACCGGCACGTAGCCGTTCGACAGCAGGAGGTGCAGGAGGTCCGCGTTGACCTCCTCCACGGTGCCGGAGTGGTCGTCCTTCACGAGGAGCACGCGGTCTCCGTCGACCGCCCGGACCGCCTCCTTCCGGCGCCCGAGCAAGAGCCCTCCGTCCGCGCCGCTCAGCCCGATCGCCTTCGCGCCGAGGGAGTGGAGGCGCGCAACGATCTCCGTGTTCAGCTTCCCCGCGAGCGCCATCGTGAACACCTCCATCGTCTCGCGGTCCGTGTACCGGGAGACGACGCCGCTCGGGGACGTCAGGTACCGCGGCGGCCGCCCGAGCGCCTCCGCCAACCGGTCGACCTCGTTCGAGCCGCCGTGGACGAGGACGTAGTCCTTCCGCGGCGAAAGGTCGACGAGCACGTTGTCCACGTCGTTCCCGTTCGCCCCGCCAACCTTGCACACGATCATGTCCGCGTGTTCACCTCAGATCGGATGGAGCCCCACGAAGTCCAGCCCCGTCGTCTCCGGGTAGCCGGACATGAGGTTCATGCACTGGACCGCGCTGCCCGCGGCCCCCTTCATCAGGTTGTCCAACGCCGCGACCGCCACGACGCGGTTCGCGTGCGCGTCGACCGCGAACCCGACGTCGCAGAAGTTCGTGCCCGCGAGCAGCTTCGGCTCCGGGAGGCGGTAGATGCCCGTCGCCTCCTTCACGATGCGGACGAACGGTTCCGACGCGTACGCCTCGCGGTACAGCCGCCACACGTCCTTTTCCGTCAGGGGCTCGCGCAGGAAGGCGTGGCACGTCGCGAGGACGCCACGGACGGCCTCGACCGCGTGGCACGACAGGGCGATGCGAAGGCCCGTCTCCTGCTCGATCTCTGCGGTGTGGCGGTGCCCCTCGGGTGCATACGCGCGCATGACGCCGGACCGCTCCGCGTGGTGGGAGGCAGGCCCGCCCTCCGCGCCGCTCGCGGAGGAACCGGACTTCGCGTCGACGACAACGTGGTCGGTGTCAATCGCTCCCGCCAACGCGAGGGGACGAAGCGCGAGGATCGCGGCTGTCGCGATGCAACCGGGCCCCGCGACGAGCGTCGCGTCGCGAATCGCTCGGCGGTGGAGTTCCGGCAATCCGTAAACGGACCGATCGAGCAGCTCCGAATGCGGATGTTTCACGCCGTAGTATGTCTCGTACGCCCTCGGGTCCCGCAGCCGGAAGTCCGCGCTCAAGTCGACGATCTTGCCCGCGCGCGGCAGCAATGCCGGGATGCACTCCATCGCCCGCCCGTGGGGCATCGCGAGGAACAGGACGTCCGTCTCCTCGAGCTCCGCGTGCGGCGTGAACGTGAGGTCCGTGACCTTCCGGAGGTTCGGATGCGCGCGGCTCACGGGCTTCCCCGCGAGGGAGTCCGACGTGACCTGCGTGACCTCGGCCTTCGGGTGGCGCAGGAGGAGGCGGAGGAGCTCCCCGCCCGTGTAACCGGAACCGCCGACGACGCTCGCCCTCACCGACGCGCGACCTCCTGCACGTAGTCGAGGATGCGCCCTGCGACGTTCGCCCCCGTGGCCGCGGTGAGCGTCTTGAACTCCGGCGTGGGGTTCACTTCGTGGACGAGGAGACCGCGCGGGGACTCCATGAGGTCCACCGCCAGGACGCCGCCGCCGACCGCGCGGGCGGCCTTCAGCACGAGCTCGGTCATCTCCGGCGGGGGCGTCACCGCTTCCCCCGTCGCTCCGCGCGACGCGTTCGTCCGCCAATCCGCGGAGCGGCGGTACATCGCCGCGACGAGCTCGTCCCCCACGACGAACGCGCGGAGGTCCCGCTCGGGCTTCTGTACGTACTCCTGCACGTAGAAGACGGAGTGCCACGGGGAATTGAGCGCGGCCTTGTGCTCGATGATCTGCTCCGCCTCCTCCCGGTCGTCGACCTTTGCGAGGAGCCGGCCCCACGAGCCGACGGGCGGCTTGAGCACCGCGGGATAGCCGAGGTCGTCCAACGCCTTCAGCGCGGCCTCCGGCGTGAGCGCGACGGTCGTCCGCGGCGTCGGGATGCCGGACTCCTGCAAGCGCAGGGAGCACAGGACCTTGTCCCCGCACAGGGAGACGACGTCGTACGGGTTCACGGTCGGCACGCCGTAGTGCTCGAAGAACCGGAGCGCGTACAGGGAGCGGGTGTGGCTGACGGATCGGTTCAGCACGAGGTCCGCGTCGAAGCCGTTCCGCTCGACCGGGAACGTGACCGCGTCGTCGGCGAGCCGCTCGACCGCCAGGCCGCGGGCGGCGGCGGCCTCGAGGATCCACCGCTCCTCCGGCCGGATGACCGTGTAGAAGACGCCGAGCGTGAAGCCGCTACTCACCCCAATCCTCCTGCTCCTTAGGGGCGTAGGACACCGCGAACGGGTCCGTCCCGTTAACTTCGAGCTCCACGCCGCACTCCGGGCACGTGAACAGCTCGCCTTCGATCCTGTCCTTCCGCTCGAGCCGGGCATCGCACTCGGGACACTGGGTCACGTCGATTCCTCCTGCAAGATGTCGTCGACCGCCTTAACGATCTCCGCGTGCTTCGCGAGCGCGTACTGCGCGAGGCCCACGGCCTCCCGCGCCTTCGCGAGCTGGACCTTGACCGCCTCCGGGGCGGGGCCTCCGGGGGTCGCCCGTCGGCGCACCGCCGTGTGCGGGTCGAGGATCTGGGCGACGTCGTCCCCGAACCGCGGGCTGAATTGCCGGAGGGACTTCGCGTCGACCGGGTGCCCGGCGGCGAGGAACATGCGAACGGTCTCGTGCGCGTCCCGGAACGGGACGCCGCGCGAGACGAGGTGCTCCGCGAGGTCCGTCGCGAGCATGCGCGGATCGCTCGCGGCCTGTGCCATCCGCTCCGTGTCGAAGTCCAGCGTCGGAATCGCAGCGGTGAGCGCCTCGAGCGTGCCCAGGACGTGGTCGAGGGCGTCGAACACGGGGGCCTTGTCCTCTTGCAGATCGCGGTTGTATGCGAGCGGGAGGGACTTCAGGGTCGCGAGGAGGGAGACGAGGTCTCCCGTGACGCGGGCAGCCTTCGCCCTCGCGAGCTCCGCGACGTCCGGGTTCCGCTTCTGGGGCATCAGGCTGCTCCCGGAGCCCAGCTCCGCGTTCGGCTTCAGGAATCCGAACTCGGTCGAGGACCACAGGACGAGTTCCTCGCCGAGCGCGCTCAGGTGGAGCGCGAGGAGGGAGAGGTCGAACAGGAATTCCGCGAGGTAGTCCCGGTCGCTCACCGCGTCGAGGGAGTTCTGGAACGTGGCGGCGAAGCCCAAACGCCGGGCCACGTACGCGGGGTCGATCGGCAACGTGGTGCCCGCCAACGCGCCCGCGCCCAGCGGGGAAACGTTCGCCCGCGGGAAGCAGGCGGTCAAGCGGTCGACGTCGCGGCCGAACCGCCAGAAGTGCGCGAGGAGGTGGTGCGCGAGGGTCACGGGCTGCGCCCGCTGTACGTGCGTATACCCGGGCATGAGGGTCTCCACGTGCCGCTCCGCGACCTCGAGGAGGGCGAGCTCGAGCCGGAGCGCGTGGTCCTGGACCGCGTGGATCGCCTCGCGGAGGAACATCCGCTCGTCGAGCGCGATCTGGTCGTTCCGGCTCCGCGCCGTGTGGACCTTCGCCCCAAGCGGGCCGAGCATCTCCGTCAGACGGACCTCGACGTTCGTGTGCACGTCCTCGAGGTCGTCCCGCCACGGGAACTGGCCGGCCTCGATCTCCCGCCACACGTTCCGGAGCCCGAGGGCGAGCGCGTGCGCCTCGTCCCCGTTGAGGACGCCGACCTTTCCGAGCATCTCCACGTGCGCGACGCTGCCCGCGACGTCGTATCGGGCGAGCCGCCGGTCCACGGGGAGGGAGGCGAGGAACCGCCACGCGGGCGTGCGCACGTACGACGGCGCCCCGGCTGTCTTTTTCGACGCGACGGTCACCGCCATTCCTACTTCGCCCTCTTCGCGGCCTTCACGAGCTTCGGCGCCTTCTCGCCGATCGCCGCCCAGGTCCGCGCGGGCAGCCCCCAGACGTAGATGAAGCCCTCCGCCATCTCCTGGCGGAACGTGTCGCCCGCACCGTACGTCGCGAGCGCCGTGTCGTACAGCGCGTTCGGGGACGTGCGGCCGACGACGGTCGCGGACCCCCGGTACAGCTTCACGCTCACCTCGCCGGCCACCCGCTCCTGCGTCTTCTCCACGAACGCGTCGAGCGCCTCGCGGAGCGGCGTGAACCAGAGGCCGTCGTAGATCAACGTCGCGTACCGGGCCTCCGCAGAGCGCTTGAAGTCGAGC
>JACQPO010000120.1 GCA_016207545.1 Methanobacteriota archaeon
CGCGGTGTTCTACGCGCTGTACGCGCTCGGCGTCGTGACGGCCCTCATGACCGCGTTCTACGCGTTCCGCATGTGGTTCATGACGTTCACCGGCACCTATCGTGGCCACGACGAGGAGCACCTGCACGAGAGCCCCCGCGTCATGACCGTACCGCTGATGATCCTCGCACCGTTCACGCTCGTGAGCGGCTTCTTCATCTTCCTCGTCCCCGGGGCGTGGACGAACCTGATCTTCTACGCCCACGCCGCCGCGGAATCGCCTCTTAAGGCGTTCACGCAGTTCCCGGGCCTCGGGCTCACGAGCCTGTCCATCGCGCTCGCCTCCGCCGGCCTCGCCCTCGCGTACGCCGTGTACTACCGCCAGACGTTTCCGGCGGAGCGGTTCACCCGCAGCCCCGCGGGCGCGACCGCGCATCGGGTCCTCTCGAACCGGTACTACATGGACCGTGCGTACGACAACTTCGCCGCGTACGGCATCGCGGGCATCGCGGCCGGGCTCGATTGGTTCGACCGGCGCGTCATCGACGGCGCCGTGAACGGCATCGCACGGGGCACGGTCGCCCTCGCGCGGATGAGCGATTGGTTCGACCGGAAGGTCGTCGACGGTCTCGTGAACGCGCTGTCTCTGTCCACGGTCCGTTCATCCCTCACGCTCCGGCACCGGCAAACCGGACAGGTGCAGAACTACGCGGCCGTCGTCGTCTTGGGCCTGTCGATCGTGATCCTCGTCGTGTTCGTGCTGCGGGTCGTGCTGCCCGCGCTCGGGAGGTGAACGGGTGACGATTCCCTTCCTGTCAATCCTCGTCTGGCTGCCGTTCCTCGGGTTTGCCGCCACCCTCGTGTTCGGCACGACCCAGCGGCGCGCCCGCAATATCGCGGTCGCCTTCTCGATCGTCAACACGGCGCTCGCAATCCTGCTGACGGTCACGTTTATCACCCACTGGTTCGACGCATGGCTCCCCGCGAGCCGCTCGTGGGCCGCGAACGGCGTCGTCCAATCGTTCTACTATGTGGAGGAGTACCGATGGGTGCCCACCCTCGGGATCTCGTACATCATGGCGCTCGATGGGCTCTCCCTCCCGCTCGTGTTCCTGACGCCGCTCCTCGTGACGATCGCGATGGGCTTCAGCTGGGACAAGGACTACCGCCCGAAGGGATTCTTCGCGCTCCTCCTGCTCATGGAGTGGTCGATCCTCGGCGTGTTCGTCACGCTCGACTTCTTCCTGTTCTTCATCTTCTGGGAGCTCGTCCTCATCCCGATGTTCTTCCTGATCGGGATTTGGGGCGGGCCGAACCGCCACTACGCGGCGATTAAATTTCTGATCTACACGCACGTCGGCTCCGTCATCATGTTGCTGAGCATCTTCGCGATGTTCCTGTTCGCGTCCCCCGTGCTCCTCGGGCATCGCACGTTCAACATGATTGAGATCCTCCAGGCCGTCTCGAATCCTGCGAAGCGCGCCCTTCTCGGGACCGCGTTCCAGTTCCCCGTCTTCGCGGCGTTCTTCTTCGGGTTCATCGTGAAGCTCCCGAGCGTTCCGTTCCACACGTGGCTCCCGGACGCGCACGTCGAGGCGCCGACCGCGGGGTCCGTGATCCTGGCGGGACTCCTGTTGAAGCTCGGCGGATACGGGATCTTCCGAATCGCGCTGCCGATGCTGCCGGACGCCGCCACGGAACTGTGGTGGGTCATGGCCTCCTTCGGCGTCGTCTCCATGATTTACGCGTCGCTCGTCTGCCTCACGCAGGTCGACCTCAAACGGCTCATCGCGTACTCCTCGATCGGCCACATGGGGTTCGTGCTCCTCGGGGCCTCGAGCCAGAACACGGTCGGAATCGCGGGCGCGATCTTCCAGCTGTTCAACCACGGCATCATCACGGCGGCGCTGTTCATGCTCGCGGGCACGATCAAACACAGCGCGGGGACGCGGGACATTCCGAAGCTCCGCGGGCTCGGGGAGCGGATGCCGAAGTACTCCCTCGTCCTCATGATCAGCTTCTTCGCGTCCCTCGGGCTGCCCGGACTGAACAGCTTCGTGAGCGAGTTCATGGTGTTCACCGGGACGTACGGCGGCGTCCCGTACCAGCCGTATCGCGAAATCGTGCTCATCCCGCTCTTGGCGGTCGTCCTCACCGGCGCGTACTACGTGTGGACGATGCACAAGATGGTCTTCGGCACGTTCAACGAGGCGCTCGGCCACGTGCACGACCTGAAGCGGAACGAGATCGTCGTGTACTCCGTCCTCATCGCGATCATGTTCGCAGTCGGGTTCTATCCGACGCTGTGGATCGGCGTGGTGCAGAACCCGAGCTTGTACCTGACGGGGATCCTAGGAGGGACGCCGTAGATGCCCGTGCCGTACCTCCTCACGATCCTCCTGTTCTTCCCCGCGGTGGCGGCGCTGGTTACGTATGCCGGCGGCCGCAACGCCCGCACCGCGCGGTGGCTCGGGACCGGGCTGTCCCTCCTCCCTCTCGTCCTGAGCACGTACCTCGTCTACATCTTCCTGTTTGCCCGGGGCGACTTGGCGGTGTCGCAGGGACTGCAGCGCACGTATTACGGATGGGAACAGTATGAGTGGATCCCGCAGATCGGCGTCCAGTACATCCTCGGCGTCGACGAGCTGTCGATCTTCCTCGTGTTCCTGACGACCCTGCTGACGACGCTCGCCCTCGCGTTCAGTTGGGACGAGAAACACCGCGTCCGCGAGTTCTACGCGATGTTCCTGTTCATGGAGACGACAATCCTCGGCGTCTTCCTGTCCCTCGACTTCTTCCTGTTCTTCATCTTCTGGGAGGTCGGCCTCGTCCCCATGTACTTCATCATCGCGGTGTGGGGCGGGCCGCGGAAGCGCTACGCGGCGATCAAGTTCTTCCTGTACACGCAGGCGGCGTCGCTCCTCGTCCTGCTCGGCATCTTTGCGTTCTACTTCAACACGACGCCGCGCACGTTCGACATGACCTACATGATCGACACGAACCCGCTCGCCAGCCTCGCCCCGGCGATTCAGGGCCTCCTGTTCGTCGCGCTTCTAATCGGATTCGGCACGAAGTTACCGACGTGGCCGTTCCACACGTGGCTCCCGGACGCGCACGTGGAGGCCCCGACGGGCGGGTCCGTCCTCCTGGCGGGGATCTTGTTGAAGCTCGGCGGCTACGGCCTCGTCCGCGTGAACGTCCAGATGATGGAGGAGGCCGCGATGCAGTGGTGGTGGCTCCTCGCGCTCCTGGGCATCATCTCGATCATCTACGGCGCGCTCGTATGCCTTGCGCAGGACGACCTGAAGCGGCTCGTCGCGTTCTCGTCGATCAGCCACATGGGCTTCGTGACCCTCGGTCTCGCCGCCGGGATCTACGCGATCGGCGCGGGTCAGATTTCGGGAGGCCAGCTCGGCTTCGCGGGCGCGGTGTTCCAGATGTTCGCCCACGGCCTCATCAGCCCCGCCCTGTTCATGGTGGCGGGGGCGATCGGCCACAAGCTCGGGACGCGGAACATCTCCGAGCTCGGCGGGATCGCGAAGAAGATGCCCACGCTGACGACGTTCGTCATGATCTCCTTCCTCGCGTCCCTCGGCCTGCCCGGGCTCGTCGGATTCGTTGCGGAGTTCGTCGTGTTCCTCGGCGTCTACTCCGCGTTCGGCTTGGCGGTTGCGATTCCCATGCTGACGGTCGTGTTCACCGCCGCGTACTACATCTGGGCCGCGCAGCGTTCGTTCTTCGGGCCGCTGAACCCGCGGTGGGCGGACGCGGAGGACGCGCACGGGTACGAGACCGTGCCGTTGGCGGTCCTGTCCGCCCTCTTCGTCATCTTCGGGATCCTCCCCTTGCTGTTCCTCCAGTCGATCATCGAGTGGAGCGGGGGCGTCTTGGCGGGGGTGCCGTGACCTGATCCCCGTCCTCGCCCTCCTGCCGGAGATCATCCTCATCGTCGTCGCCCTGTTCCTCGTGCTCATCGGTTTCGTGACGCGGAAGCCGAGCACCCTGTGGGCGATCGCCCTCGTCGGCCTCTTGGCGTCGACGTTCGTGACCCTCGACATGATGGGGCTGTCGTGGTCCCGCCTCCTCGGCCTGAACCTGTGGCCCGTGCCCGGACTCGGGGATTCCGGTGCCCTCACGGGAGGCTCCGCGGGCGTCCCCGACCTGAAGCTCGATGTCGACTTGTTCGCCCTCTTGTTCAACTTCGTGTTCCTCCTCGTCGCCCTCCTCTCGGTCATCGGATCGAAGTCGTACGTCAAGAGGGAGGAGCCGAACCAGGCGGAGTACTACGCGCTCCTGCTCCTCGCCGTCGTCGGGATGATGCTCGTCGCGGCCGCGACGGACCTCCTCGTCCTGTACCTCGCGTTCGAGCTCGCGTCCCTCAGCACGTTCGCGCTCGTCGCGTTCCGGAAACGGGACAAGCGGGCGACGGAGGCGTCCCTGAAGTTCTTCGTGATCGGCGCGGTGAGCAGCGCGATCATCCTCTTCGGGGTCTCCCTGATCTACGTGATTGCGGGAACGCTGGACCCCGCGGGCACGGACTTCACGGGCCTCGAGGGCATCAAGCAGATGGTCACGAGCGCGCGGCTCACCCAAGCGGGGATGGAGCCGCCGTTCATCGTGGCCGTCATCTTCCTGTTCGCCGGCTTTGGGTTCAAGGTCGCGACGGTCCCGTTCCACATGTGGGCACCCGACGTGTACGAAGGCTCGCCCACGACGATCAGCACGTTCCTCGCGGCCGGGTCGAAGAAGGTCGGCGTCGCGGCGATGTTCAAGGTGTTCCTCGTCGCCCTCCTGGCGGTACAGGTGGACTGGCTCCTCGCGATGGCGGCGCTCGCGATCGCCACGCAGACCGTCGGGAACGTGTTCGCGATTCCGCAGCGGAACATCAAGCGCATGCTCGCGTACTCGAGCATCGCCCAGGCGGGGTACATCCTCATCGCGATCATCGTCGCGGGCCTCGCGGTCCACTCCAACGATCCGCGATCCCTCGACGTGGCCTCCTACGGCCTCGCGGGCGGGTTGTTCCACGTCCTCACGCACGCCCTCATGAAGGGTGGCGCCTTCCTCGTCGTCGCAGCCGCGGCCGTCCTGTTCATCGGGGAAGACATCGACGGATGGAAGGGCCTCGGGAAGCGGAGCCCGTTCCTCGCCCTCGCGATGACAGTCTTTCTCCTCTCCCTCGCGGGCATCCCGCCGTTTGGCGGCTTCTTCAGCAAGTTCGTCCTGTTCTCCGGCGCCGTCTTCGCCTCGGACCCCGCGATCCCCGGCGGCAGCCCGTGGTTCCTGTGGCTCGCGGTCGCGGGCGTGCTGAACAGCGCCCTCTCCCTGTACTACTACGCGCGGGTCATCCGGTACATGTACATCCTCGAACCCACGGACATGCGGAAGCTTGAGGCGCCGACCTCCATGAACATCGCGATCGCACTCGCGCTCATCGGGATCGTCCTCACGGGCATCGTGGCGGAACCGCTGATCGGGTACCTGCAAGACGCGTCCCGCGGATTCCTCACGCCGTGAAGATGACCCCCCTCTTAATAGGGGGTGGATGAGAGTTCAATAAGAGGAGAATAAGAGGAGAATAAGAGCTGAAACAGGGTCGGGGGCTGAGTTCGGGCTGGTGCGCACACTTAGCTCGCTGCCCATATATGGCGCGTGGAAACGAGAATCAGCCGGGGACAGGCGGTAGGGCGCCACTCCTCTACTGAAGGTATGAGTGACTTGAGAGCGGCGGGCACCCCGAAAGTGCGCCCGGACCCACCGCGATGCTTTTCCCCTCGAGCGCGATGGAACGGCTCGTGGC
>JACQPO010000107.1 GCA_016207545.1 Methanobacteriota archaeon
CCCGAAGCCGTCATCCAGGTGTGCGCGCAGGTCATCGGAAACGACGCCGCGGTCACGGCGAGCGGGCTCGCGAACCACCTCGACCTGTCCACGATGATGCCCGTCATGGCCCACAACCTCCTCCAATCGATTCACCTGCTCGCGCGTGCGTCCGAGGTATTCCGGGAGAAGTGCGTCGAGGGACTCGAGCCGAACCTCGAGAAGCTCCATCGGGACGCGGAACTCAGCACGGCGATTGTCACGCGCCTCAACCCGATCATCGGCTACGAAAGGGCCGCGGAGCTCGCGAAGGAATCGTTCCGGACCGGGAAGACGGTGAAGCAGCTCGTCGTCGAGAAGGGCATCCTGACGAAGGAGGAGGCGGACCGGCTCCTCGACCCGAAGGCGCTCACGGAGCCGAGCAAGGACCTCCTCGGCTCCTCCGGCGCCTGACGAACCTTTAGGAGCGGCCCCGCCGTTCCGCGGCGCGATGGCCACCGCGCAAAGGACTGGCCGCACGTTGCCCCGGGATTTGCCGAAATTGGCGGTGCGGATTCGGCGGTGCACCCTGTGCGACCTGCACGCGTCGCGTACGCACGCCGTACCCGGTGAGGGCCCCGAAGACGCCGCCATGGTCCTCGTTGGCGAGGCCCCGGGGCGGGAAGAGGACCGCGCGGGCCGCCCGTTCTGCGGCGCGGCGGGCAAGATCCTCGAGGAAGCGCTCGTGCGCGCGGGGATTCGGCGGGAGCGGACGTTCATCACGAACACGGTAAAGTGCCGTCCCCCCGAGAATCGCAAGCCCCGACCCGCGGAGATGACGGCGTGTCGGGCGTATCTCGTCGCGCAGCTCGGCGCCGTGCGCCCCCGCGTCATCGTCGCCTTGGGCCAGACCGCGGTTCGCGACCTGCTGGGACCTGCGGCGTCCCTCCGCAAGTTTCGCGGGCGGTGGAAGGCATTCGCGAACATTCCTGTCCTCCCCACCTACCATCCCGCCGCCATCCTGTACAACCGCCGCCTGTTCCGCAAGCTCGTCGCGGACCTGCGAAAGGCCAGATTGCGCGCGGAGGCGGCATGACGGCCCGCATCCAGAGCGAGTCGCCAAGGGCGGACAAGGAGACGCGCAAGGTCCTGTCCTCTGGCGGGGTCATCGTGGACGAGCGGGGTCGCGTCCTCCTCTTGCGCCGCGCGGACGAGGGAATCTGGTGCTTCCCGAAGGGCCACGTGGAGCCTGGCGAGACGCCTCAAGCCGCGGCGGCGCGTGAAATCCGCGAGGAGTGCGGGCTGTTGTGCATGATCGGCCGGAAGGTCTCGGAAATCCGATACGCGTACTACTGGCGACCGGACGACGTGAATTACGACAAACGCGTCGTGTACTTCCTCGCACGGCCCGAGTCGAGCGACATCCGCCTCGAGGACCGGTTCGACGCGTGGCGGTGGGTCTCGCCTTCGCGGGCGCTCCGGATGTTGTTCCACCGGAACGACAAGGATGTGCTCCGGAAGGCGGCGAAGGCCGCCGGCCTCACCGCGACGCGAAAAACGTGAGGATTTCTTCGTAGGACATCGTGTTCACGACGTCGGACGTCTCGAGCCAGCCGCGGCGGGCGGAGCCGACGCCGAGCCGCATGAAGTCGAGGTGTGCGGTCGTGTGGCTGTCCGTGTCCACGATGAGCTTCACGCCGTGTTCCTTCGCGAGCTTCGCGTGCGGCCCGTTCAGGTCCATCCGGTCCGGGTACGCGTTGATCTCGACCACGGTCCCCGCGTCCGCCGCGACCTCCATGATCCGCTCCATGTCGAGCGCGATCGATTCCCGTTGCCCGATCTTCCGCGTCGTCGGGTGCGCGAGGATGTCCACGTGGTCGTTCGACATCGCGCGGACGACGCGCTCCGTCATCTCCTTCTCGGGCATCTTGAAATGGGAGTGGACGGACGCGATCACGTAGTCCAAGTCCTTCAGCACGGAATCGGGATAGTCGAGGGACCCGTCCCCGAGGATGTCGCATTCCGTCCCCGCCAGGAGCTTGAGGTCCGGGCTGCGCTTCGAGTACTCCCGGATGTGCGCGACGTGGATTCGCAAGTGTTCCTCGGACAGGCCGCCGGTGACGCGGAGGGACGGGCTGTGGTCCGAGATGCCGAGGTACTCGTACCCCTTCGCGCGAGCGGCCGCCGCCATCTGCTCGAGCGTGTTCACGCCGTCCGTCAGGTTCGTGTGGGTGTGCAGGTCGCCTTTGATGTCCGCGAGGGTCACGAGGTTCGGCAACGCGCCCTGCGCGGCCGCCTCGATTTCTCCCGTGTCCTCCCGCAGCTCCGGCTCGATGTACGGGAGGCCGAGGGTGCGGTACACGTCCTCCTCCGTCGCGCCCGCGACCTGCTCCTCGCCGCGGAAGATGCCGTACTCGTTCAGCTTGAGGCCCATCTTCTGCGCGATCGTGCGGAGCTTGATGTTGTGGTCCTTGTTCCCCGTGAAGTACTGGAGGCCTGAGCCCCAGCTGCGGGGTTCCAACACGCGCAGATCGACCTGGATCCGCTCCGGGCCGACGAGGACCGTGGACTTCGTGTCGCCGGACATGATGACCTCGCGGACGAGGGGCATCGAGGTGAACGCCTTCGTGACCGCCGCGGGGTCCGTCGCGGTCGCGAGGATGTCGAGGTCTCCCACGCTTTCCTTCATTCGGCGCACGCTGCCCCCGTACGCGACCTTGTCCACGGGCGCGGTCGTGCGGAGATGCTCCACGATCCGATCCGCAATCGGCAGGACGTAACCCAGGAGGAACCGGCCCTTCGTCGCCTCCCGGAGTTGGATCCCTTTCAGGATGTTTTGCTCCGACCTCTCCTTGAATCCCTTGAGCCGCCGCAGCCGACCTTCCTCCGCGGCCTTCCGGAGCTCCTCGAGGTTCGTCACCTTCAGCTCGAGGTACAGGCGGCGCGCGGTCTTCGGACCCACGTCCGGAAGGCGCATGATGTCGACGAGGCCCGGCGGGAACCGGGACCGGAGCGCCGCCAATTCATCGATCTTTCCCTCGGAGAGGTGCTGCTTGATTTTGGCGGCGATTCCTCTGCCGACCCCGGGGATCTGCTCGAGCCTCCCTTGATTCGCCAGGTCTTCGATCGCCTCTGCGAGCCCCTCGATCGCGCGGGCCGCTCGGCGGTACGAAATCGGTCGGAACCGGTCCTCGTCGCTCGACAGCTCGAGCAGGTCCGCGATCTCGTAGAGCGCGGCGGCGACCTCCTCGTTCCGCACGAGGCGTGGAAGCGGGCGACGGCTATTTTAGCGCTCCCGCCAAAGGGCTTTTGGCGGCCGACTGCATTCGCACCCGTGTGGCGCTCGCGGTTAAGGTGGGCGTCTGTGGCTTCCCGCGCTCGCAGGCCGAGACCTTCCGCACGCTCCGGCTCGTCGAAGTTCAACAAACGTTCTACAAACCGCCGAAGGTCGAGACCGCGCGGGGCTGGCGCGCGAAGGCGTCGCCCGACTTCGAGTTCACCGCCAAGGCGTGGCAGCTGATCACGCACGAGCCGACGTCGCCCACGTACCGCAAGGCGGGGATCGGGATCCCCGACGACAAGCGGGACCGGTACGGGAGTTTCCGCCCGACGGAGGAGGTGTTCGCCGCGTGGGAACGGACGCGGGAGGTGTGCGAGGCGCTCCGCGCGACGATCGTCGTCTTCCAGACGCCGGAGTCGTTCGGGCCGACGCCGAGGAACAAAGAGAACCTGTACGCGTTCTTCCAGGGCACCGACGCGACAGGCCTTGTGCGCGCGTGGGAGCCCCGGGACGCGTGGCCCCTCCACGTCGTCGAGCGAGTCTGCGAGGACCTCGGCCTGCAGCACGCGACGGACCCGTTCGCCTCGGAACTCGTGGACCAGCCGCGGGCGTACTACCGGCTCCACGGCTCCCCGCCGGGGCCCAAGATGTACTCGTACACGTACATGGACGAGGATCTGCGGAAACTGGTCGGGTTCTGCGAGGAGGTCGACGAGGCGTACGTCCTGTTCAACAACGCGACCATGTTCGAGGACGCGCGGCGCTTCGCGGAGCTGCTCCGTCAGCGGTGATAGTGGTCGACGTCCCCGCCGTTCCCGCGCCGTCCGTTCCGCGCCTCGCCGTTCGCGTCGATCACCTCGAGCTGGATGAGATGGTTCAGCGGCTTCCACAGCACTCGGTCGCCCGCGGAGACGACGACCCAACCGCCGTTCGGGTTCTCCGGCGCGCCAAGAGTCGTCGCGGAGATCCACGTACAGTCGAGGATCTCCACCGCGCCGTTCGGATAGAGGAACTTCAACCGGACGCGGTCCCCCTCCATGACCGTGCTCGCGTCGTTCGCGCGGACGGGCCGTGCCTCAGAATCAATCAAGGACGTCGCCTCTGGAGCGAGGACGCGCGCTGGCGGCGGACCGACGCAGGAACGACAATCCCATCCCTTCTCGTTGGGCGCCGGAATGCGGGATGGCGAGTATAAGCGTTTCTCCGCGGGCGACGCGCACCGCGGAGGCCGCGGGACGGACACGCAAACCACATTATCACGGTTGATAATTCCGAAGCAAAGGTATTCAACGGGGGATTCGTGTTGCGACCCGGCGTGACCGACGAACGCATCCCTCCCGGCATCCCGGAGGAATTGGTTCAGTTCTTCCGTTCCCCCGGCGGCCACTCCCTGATCGTGAAGGGGTCCGCGGGGACGGGCAAGACGACGTTCGCCCTCCAGCTCGCGGAGGAGCTTGGGGTCGGCGACCGATCGTACTACATGAGCATCCGCGTGGGCGACGTGAGCCTGTACCGCCAGTTCCCCTGGCTCCTCGAGAAGCGGGGGAAGGCGGCGAAGGTCGCGGCGGAGCGGGCGCACGGGGAGGCCGCAAACCAGGCCGCGCGGCTCGACCGCACGGAGCTCCTGAAGCTCGAGGGCCGCGTGGAGATGGGCCAGGAGGGCGACGAGACCTACCAGAAGGTCGGGGAGGGCGAGGTCGCGAACGACTCCCTCATCTTCGACCTCGGCTCCGACCTCCCGGAGATCGACCTCGCGTACGACGAGGTCGAGCGGAACCTCCCGGGGCCCACGCTCCTCCTCGTGGACAGCATCGACGGGCTGAGCGAGCGGTACGGGATCGTGCCGAGCAAGCTCATCACGACGCTCCAGAAGGACCTCGTGGAGAAGGGCCACGCGAACCTCCTGTACGTGCTCGAGGGTAGCGGGGAGACGAAGCTCGACTACCTCGGCGATGGCGTCATCTCGTTCCGCAGCGAGGAACACGCGGGCCGACGGCTGCGCGTGATGACGATCGAGAAGCTGCGGGGCACGGAGATCCGCCAACACCGGTACATCTACACGCTCAAGGACGGACGGGTCCGCGCCTTCACGAACCGCGTCGGCGCGCCGCCGACGCGGGAGAAGCCATGGGAGCCCGTGCCGGATCTGAGTCCAACGACGGTCTCCTGGGGCCACGAGGCGCTCGACGAGCTGACCGGCGGGCTCCGCGCAGGGGCGATCGTCGCGCTCGAGATCGATCCCGACGTGCCGAGCGAATTCGTCGACGGCCTCAAGATCGGAATCATCTCCAACTTCGCCATGCTCGACCGCGGGGTCGCGTACGTGCCCGCACAGAAGTCCTCCTCCGAGCTCGTGCGGGACTGGCTGCGTCCCTTCCTGCCGGCGGACGTGTTCGACGCGCGCGTACGGGTGTTCGAGTCCTCCCCGCTCGGGAGCCTGGAAGGCAGCAAGAACGCGCTCCACATGGAAGGATCGAACGTCGACGCGGACCTGAAGTGGAGCAACGTGGAGTACCGGCTCCCGGGGTGCAAGCATCCGTTCCTCTCCTTCCCCGCGTTCGACACGCTCGAGTCCGTCTACGGCGAATCCGTGCTCGAGCAGATGACGGCTCACCTCTCCGCGGTGCGGCGGGGACGGGACGTGTTCATCGGCCACGCCTCTCCGATGACGAAGAGCACGCAGAAGCTCGCGAACCTCGCCCACATGCACCTCAAAGTGCAGAACGTGAACGGCTCCATCCTGCTCTTCGGGCAGAAGCCGTACACAGAGCTGTTCAGCCTCTCGTTCTCCTATGCGAAGGGCGTGCCAAAGGCCGCGCTGACGCCCATCGTGTGACTTAAGTCTCAGTTCCGATATTGGCGTAGATAAGCCTTTAAGAACCCCTCCGCATCGGTCAGGCGCGATGCGCGAGAAGGATATCTCCCGTCTTCTTACGGATGAGTACGCGGAGCGCATCCTCGTGGCTACGCAGGCGAGCCCGCGGTCCGTGCAGGAGATCAGCGACAAGTTCGACATCCCGATCGCCGCCTGCTACCGCAAAATCCACGAGCTCGAGAGCGCGGGGTTCCTGCGCTGCGCCGAGATCGTGACGACGCCGAAGGGCAAGACGATGAAGCTGTACCGCTCCCTCTTGCGGTCGGCCCACCTCGTGTACGAAGAGGGCGTGTTCCGGGTCAAGTTCGAGTTCGATTACGACAAGGACATTAACGGCAAGTGGATCGAACTCAACGCCGCGCGGACGCCGTGATAATCACCGCGCGGACTGCTTTACATTGGTGAGAATCACAGCGGATATTTTATATAGCTCGCCTTCGCATAGAGCGCGCTACATGGGGTTCGAGAGCGTCGAGGGCAACGGGATAGAGCGCACGGACAAGACGATGACTCCGTTGGAGGCATCGCAACTTCTGACCGACGAGTACAGCGCGAAGATCCTGCTGGCGACGTACAAGCGGCGGATCAGCGCGCAGGAAATCAGCCAGAAGTACGGCATCCCGATCGCGGCGTGTTACCGCAAGATCCGGATGCTCGAGGAAACGGGCCTCATCCAGTGCGTCGATCGCATCCTGACCCAGAAGGGCAAGCGGAAGAACCTGTATACGTCGTGCCTGAAGAACGCCTACATCTTCTTCGAGAACGGGCGTCTCCGGGCGCGATTCCAGCTGGCGACCGGGGTGGTCAAGGACTTCGGCGGCGACTGGAACGGGATGGACCTCCTGAAGCAATAGGTCCCTAATTCTCATCCCGGATACTGGCCCGCGCGCCTTTATTTGGTCAGCGGGCGAAGCGTCTGGCGTCATGAGGATTCGGCTGCACAAGATCCTCAACGAGGGGCGGAGCGTGCGGTTCGAGAAGACCGACGAGGATGTCCTGGACCTGAACATCATCGTGTCCAAGGACGCCAAGGCGAGCCGCCAGCGCGCGGAATAGCCCCGTCGGGCGGATCGTGGGTCAGCGACGCTCCACGACCTTTCCGTTGACCACATCGACCCTCAGCAGCGTTTTGATCGCAATCCCGAGTTCCCGCTCGAACCGCTCCTTCTCCCGCGTCTTCTCGAAGACGATGATCACGTCCACGAGCTTCGCGCCCACGTGGCGGAACGCCTGCACCACCGCGCGGAGGGTGCCGCCCGTGGAAATCACGTCGTCCACGAACACGATGCGGTCTCCCGCGCGCACGTTGTTCATGAACAGGTTCGCCTTCGCGTAGCCCGTCACCTGCGCGACGCTGACCTCCCCGGGGAGCCCGTACTGGCGCTTGCGGAGGAACACGTACGGCTTCCCGACGCGCATGGAGACTGCGGCCGCGAGGGGGAAGCCCATCGACTCCGCGGTCGCGATTTTGTCGCAGTCCCAGTTCCCGACCCGCAAAATCTCGTCGACGACCTCCGCGAGAACCGCGGGGTCCCCGAGGGGGATGCCGTCCGTGATCGGGTGGACGAAATAGTCGTAGCTCCCGAACCGGACGACCGGTGCGTCCGTCAGGCTCGCGCGAAGCCGTTCGAGGGGCAGGTCAGGCCCCCCGTCCGAGGTCCGCGGCGACGCGGGCGGCCTGCTCCAAGATTTCCGCCTCGCCGGGCACGGTCCCGTGCTCCATGACGACGCGACCGTCGCAGATCACGGTGTCGACGCAGCTCCCCGTGGCGGCGTATACGAGGTTCGACACGAGATCGTGGGTCGGGGTCAGCTCGGGCCGCCGCAGGTCGATGAGCGCAAGGTCTGCGAGCTTCCCCACCGCGAGTTCCCCCGCCGGGAGGCCCAGCGCGCGCGCGCCGCCGGTCGTGGCGAGGTCGAACACGGTGCGCGCTGCGGCCACGGTCGGCTGACCGGTCGCGAACTTGTGGAGGAGCGCCGTCGCCTTCATGGACTGGAACATGTCGAGGTTGTTGTTCGACGCGGCCCCGTCCGTGCCGAGGGAGACGGTCACGCCCGCCGCCAGCATGGGCGCGAGGGGCATCGCGCGACCCACCGCGAGCTTCATGTTCGAGACGGGGCAGTGGGCGACCTTCGCCTTCCGCATCGCGAACGTGCGGATCTCCGCGTCGTCGAGCCAGACGCAGTGGGCGGCGACGACGTTTGGACCGAGGACGCCCAAGGACTCGAGGTACTGACCCGGCGTCTTCCCGTGGTCGTCCTTCGCCTCGTCCACCTCCTGCTTCGTCTCGCTCACGTGGATGTGGTACACATATCCGTGCTCGTCCGCGAGCGCCTTGAGCGCCTTCAGGGACTCCGCGGACACCGTATAGATCGCGTGCGGGCCCACGGCGGGCACGACCCGGTCCGTGCCGACGGACGCGATCCTTCGCAGACCGTCCCGCGTTTTCTTCAGCAGTTCCTCCCCATGCGCGGGGTCGAGCAGGTCGATGAACCCCTCGCTCAGGTACGCGCGGATCCCCATCTCCCCGACCGCCTTTGCGGCGGCGTCCATGTGGAAGTACATGTCGTTGAAGCACGTCGTGCCGGATTTGATCATCTCGAGACACGCGAGCTTCGTCCCCCAGTAGACCGCCTCCGAGGTCAGCTTCCCCTCCGTCGGCCAAATCTTCGAGGTGAGCCAGTCGTGCAGCTCCATGTCGTCCGCGAAGCCGCGGAGGAGGGTCATCGCCGCGTGCGTGTGCGTGTTGATGAGCCCGGGAATGAGGGCCTTCCCCCGGCCGTCGATCGTGATGTCCGCCTCGATCTTGGCGCCGATGTCCGCAATCCGATTCCCCTCCACGTAGACGGACGTCGTGCGGCCGTCCGGGAGACGAACATCGCGGATCGAAATGCTCACGCGCGCCCGATGCCCGGGACTCCGTTAAACGTTTCCTTTGGCGGCGAGCTCGCGCAGAATCCCCGGGAGAAGGGCGGCGACTTTCTCCGCGTTCCGCCGCGCGCCCTCCAAGATTTGCTCGAAGGACAACGGGCGGGCCGCGATGCCGTGCGCGTAGTTGTCCACCGTGCACAGGCACGCGTACCCGAGGCCGAGCTCCGCCGCCAAGGTCGCCTCGGACGCCATCGTCATGCCGACGACGTCCGCGTAGTCCTTCAGGAGCCGGATCTCCGCCTTCGTTTCGAGCCTCGGCCCGCGGGTCTGCGCGTACACCGCGCGGCCACGGACGCGGACGCGCGCCTTCCGCGTCGCGATCAGCGCGGCCCGCCGAACGGCCTCGTCGAGCTGCGGGGTCGCGTGTACGACCTTCTCGTCGAAGAACGTCGGGAGGTCCCACAGGCACAGGTAATCGTGGGGAACGACGAGGCTGCCGGGCCGCAGGTCCTTCTTCAGGGACCCCACGGAGGACGTCCCGAGGATGCGGCGCACGCCCAGCTCCTTCAACGCCCACACGTTCGCCCGGTGGTTGATCCGGTGCGGCGGCACCGCGTGGCCGGGCCCGTGGCGGGCGAGGTACGCGACCTCCGTCGTCCCGATCCGTCCAATCCGCACCTCCGCGGACGGTGACCCATACGGCGTTTCCATCGCCTTCGCGGTCACATCCTGGAGGAGCGCGAGGCGCTCGAGGCCGGACCCCACGATCACGGCGACGCGCACGGGCACGGGCTCGGCACGGAGAGGGGGTTCGATAAACCTATCGCGGTGCGCCGCGACGCCGCGAAAGCGCGGATGGGGCGCCTGGCTATTGATAGTGATACTGGCCGCAACACGTATATGAGCCGACCATCCGCGTCGGAATCGTCGCACGCCCACCCAGGGGAAGGCCGTGCCTACCGTCGAGGACGAACTCTTCCGCCAACTCGCGTTCGGGAAACGCCACTCGCTCGAGCCCGGACGCTCGTACGTGCTGAAGGAGAAGAAGCCGGGGAAGGCGTGGCAGGTGTTCACGCAGGCGCTCGAGGACGGGTACGAGGGCTTGTACGTGACCCGCCAACACCCGAACCACGTGGAGACGCGGTTCGGGCCGAAGACGCTGAAGGTCGTGTGGCTTTCGACGACCCTGGGTCGGGACTACGTGGATCCGCACAACCTCGGCGCGCTCACGAACCTGATCAACGCGTTCACGGACCAGGCGCGGCCGGGCATCATCCTGCTCGACAGCCTCGAGTACCTCATGATCAACAACGACTATCCACGGATTATCAAGTTCATCGAGTACCTCAACGAAATCGTGATGCAGAAGCAGTGCATCTTCGTGCTCTCCCTGGACGAACGGGCGTTCGATCCGAAGGAACTCGCCTATATCGAGCGGAACAGCGTCGTCCTCGAGTGATCACGCCGCGGGGACGCCCTGGAGCATCGAGAACGAGCTTTTCATCTCCGCGAGCTCCCCGACCGTGAGGGTCCGCGTGTCGATCGGGACGATGATCGCGCCGCCGTCCTCGCGGAACAACCGCTGGACGCGGAACAGGAAGTCGCGGACCTCCTCGTAGGAGTTCATGACCATCAGGAGCTCGATCCCATCGATGAAGACGGCCGCGTCGGGATGTCGCTGGAGGAACGCCCGGACGAGTGCGAAAATGCCGTCCAGGTCGAGGGGATTCACGGCGCGGCCGCCCCCCCGGGTGACGAGCCAATAGTGCTCCGCGCTCACGATCGGATAGCGCCGGGCGACGCGTTCCGGAGGCTCCCGCGTAATGCACAGCACCCGCCGCCCGAGCTTCGCGCGTTCCTGCAACAAGCGGTAGCTTAGGTCCGGTTTGCGCTCGTCGACGAGGAGGACGCGTCCCGAGGCGGGCAGGTGCACGACGGTCGTCATTGGCAGACCCGGGACCGAAGGGGTTGCCGAGTACGCTATAAATAGACTATCGGAACATGTTCCGAATTGCCGAGCCTTTAAATAGCGACAGCCTCATCGATGCGCGGATGCCGGGGCGGGGGCAGTATCGGTACTACAAACGGAAGTTGTACTTCTCCACGACCGACCGGATCCTGCTCCATCTCCTGGACTATGTTGGGTACGAAGGGGAAGTTACGCAGCCCGACGACCTGACCCAGTTCGGGATCGCGGACGCGATCGCGCTGGGCCGGAGTACGGTCTCGAAGGCAATCCGGCGGCTCGTCCGCCAGGGGCTCGTGAAAAGCGCCCGGGCCCACGTGCCCTCGGGCAAGCTCCGTCGGACCGTATACGTCCTCACGGAGGC
>JACQPO010000109.1 GCA_016207545.1 Methanobacteriota archaeon
AAGTCGACTCCGTCGTCATTGCGGGGTAGCACCGACGACCGTCGCCCGGTACGCCTCCATGAGCGTCGGAACGGCGTCGAGCGTCGCGAGCTCGTGGGGCGGAATCCCTAGGAACTCTACGTTCTCCCAGTCGAGCCGAATCTCGCCGTGCGGGGCCTGAAAGCGGAACGGGTGAATCGCGAAGACCGTTTCGCCCTCCCGTGTGCAGACGGGGGCCCCGCGAGCGACCAGCATGAGGTCCCGGAGCCCCGTCTCTTCCTCGACCTCCTGGCGCGCGCGCGCCTCGGGCTCCTCCGCGCCCTCCAGATACCCGGAGATGCCAGACCACTTCCCCGGGAACGTGCCCACACGCGCGCTCCGGCGGACGACGAGGACCCGACCGCCCCGTTCGAGCAACGCGGTCACGACGGGCCGTTCGACGACGTCCGGCAGTTCGATCGTCCCCGCCTCCGCGTCCACGAGGGCGCGGTCGCCGGTGCGAAGGAGGTCCACGGAGAGCTGGTCCACCATCGGAACCTCCGCAATCACGGCGCCGACGGCAAGGATCGTCTCCGCGCGCTCCGCGACGATCGCCGCGGGCGCGACACCACGTTTCCGCAGGCTGTACAGCACGTAGGATCCAACCGTGCTGCCCTTCGCCTGCGGGATCGCGAGGACCCGGCCCGCGAGCCGCTCCCCGCGAATCGGGCTTTGGGGGTCCCGCACCTCGCCCGTCGTCGGGTCCACGCCCCCGAGGAGGGACAGGGGCTGCGGGCTCGCGAGAATGGGGCCTTCCGCACGGCCCGTCACGATGCGCCGGCCCGCGAGTTTCATGCGAACCTCCGGAGGAGTTCCTCGAGTTCGTCGAGCACGACCTTTTGACCACACAACGTCGGGAGGTAGATCGCGCCCTTCCCCGACGGGGTGGCGGTCGTCCGCGCCCATAGCTCCATGGGGGACACCTCGAGGCACGTGTCGGCAAGGACGACATGCCCGAGCGCCTCGATGCGGCGGACGGGGTCCGGGGCCTCCGATTTGGCGGCACGGCTCGTGAACACGAACACCCGCGGCCGGGGGCGAAGCCGCTCGAGGAGGGCCGCGATGCGCCCGAGCTCCGGCGCGGACACCTGGGGAGACCCAATGCCGATCGCGTCCGGCTCCCCATCCGTCGAGTACCGCGCGCGCGTCGCGAGGAGGTCGTCCTCCATGACAACGACCTTGGTGGCGTCGTCGGGGTGTGCCTCCCGCGACTCCGGGGTCAGCCCCTCGACGTGGTACATCCCGACGCTGCCCGCGGACGCCACGGAGGCCCCGAACCATTTCAGATCCTCCTCCGTGGCGGTGACCCCGCGAAGGTACGGAACGCCGTCGCCTACGAGCGCACCCACGTGGAGACCGAGGAGGGACCAGCGGTACCCATGGACGGGGGCGCGGACGTCGATCACGTGGGTCGCCCATCGGTTCTCCTCGAGGTGGAGCCCGTAGTTCGGCGTGCGGCCGGCGATCGCCGCGGCGAGCGCGGACGGGCCGCCTTCCCGGTTCGTCCGGGCGCCCAGGACGGCGTTCGCGAACGCGACCGCGGAGGACTCCGCCCACGCGACGTGTTCCCCGAACGTCGGCCGATGCCCAACCAGGTAGGGAGTGCAGGAGAACGTGAGCTCGACGCCCATCGCCCGGTACGCGGCGACGACGCGCATCTGGGTGTCCACGAACGACACGGGGATTCCAAGCTCCCGCCACAGGTCGGGGTCGATCGCGATCGGGTTCACCGTCGTTCGCACGCGAACCCTCGCCGTCTTCGCGAATTCCTCGAGGAACTCGATGCCTGTCTCCCCGAGCGTCTTGAGGGAAGCCCCAGAAACGTGCGCGCTCGCAATCGGAATCAGACGGTCCGCCCCGTACACGTCGCCGAGCGTCACCAGGATTCTCATCGCGAGCCGCTCTGCAGGTGTGCCCTCCGCCAGCAGACGCTCCTCGTCCTGCGTGAGGTGCACTAGGCCCCCTCCACGGAATCCTGCACGACCCGCTCCGCGACCTCGCGGCGCTTCGGGAACGCCGCCACCTTTCCGCGCATCGCGATCACGTCCGCGGACCCCGGCCGCTCGATCGCCCCGAGGTACGCCTTCTGCTTGTCCAGCCGGAGGTGGTACACGAGGTCCTCGTCGATTCGATCGGAGAGGTCGCGCAACACCTCGTCCGGACCCAACGCGGTCGCAATCCGTCGCCACGCCGCCCGGACGGCCGACGCGCCGTCGACGCGCGCGGTTAGGACGACAAGCGGGTTCCCGAAGTGGCCCTCGAGCGCCTCTCGGCGGAGCTCCGCGTCCGCGGCCACCGTGCGGAGCGCCGTCGCAACCCGTTCCTCCTCCTCGGTCGCATGACAGAACGCGCGGAACTCGATCCAGTGGAACATGAAATCACGGGGAGATCGCGTCGAGCACCGCCTCGCACCGCGCCCGCATCGCGTCGAGGTCGCCCTCGTTCACAATCATGTGGTCCGCGGTCGCGATGACTTCGGCAAGGCCCCAGCCCAACTCCCGCTCCTCCCGCCGCTGGAATTCCTCCCAGGACAACACGTCGTCTCCCCGGCCGCGCTGCAGGATTCGCCCGTACCGCGTCTTGGGAGACGCGTGGATGGCAACGACGACGAGCTTCTTGCCGAACGCGCGCCGGAACACCTCGAGTTCCTCCCTCCCGCGAATGCCCTCGATGAGCGTGACGCCCCCCTTCACGTTCGGCACGGTCCGCTCCGCCCAGATGCCGAAACCGTGGCGGACGCGCTCCTCGTGGGACATCCCGCCGACGCTGTCGTCGCTGAACTTGAGGCCCCTTCGACGCGCCTCCTCGCGCACGATGTCGCCCATGCGGACGACGGCGAGGCCTCGCTCCTGGGCGACCTTCACGAACTCCTCCTTTCCGCACCCGGGCATGCCCGCGACGCAGATGACGCGGAACATCGGCGCGGGACACGGACGACCAGTAATTAAGGCTTGTCCGGAGCAAGGCGAGGGCGAGGGCGGGACCCTCAGGCGCGCAGCGGGGTGCCACATTGCGGGCAGAGGGGGAGGCCCGGCGGCACCAGGTTTCCGCAGCCCGCACACGCCGCCGGACTCGCGGGGGCCGCGGGGGATGGCATGGCCGACGGGACGGAGCCGGGCCATGGCGGCACCGCCTGATAGAGGGCGGCGAGACCCGCCTGCAGCCGCTCCACCGTTTGGCGGTACACGGTCAGGAAGAGGACGTACGCGACGAGGGCGAAGCCCGCCGGGAGGAAGACGGCCCCGAGCAACATTTGAGAAAGCCTTGCCAGCTCCGCCGGCTCGATGGCGGCGGGATTCCCGAGCACGTCGACGATGCGAACGGTGAGCAGGGTCACGAGGGCGACTCCGATCAGGCCCAACGCAGGGATTAGCACGCTCGCGAGGTCCGACCGCGCGCGGGTGTGCGACGGTTGGAGGGCGCGCACCATGAACCGGTACATCTGGCCCTTGCACGTGACGCCCGCGGTCCAAAACGCGGTCACAAGCAGGGGAAGGTAGACGGCGGTGGGGACCGTCCCAGGACCGACGAACGTCGCCGTCCCCGCGAGGAGGAGGTACACGACGAGGACGGCGGCAAGGGTCGAGAGCGCCGTGCCCGTCCACTTGAACGCAACCCCTCGGCGGGCATATCGGGCGTGCTCCGGCCCGTACTCGTACGACCCGTGGTGCACTTTCAGCACGGACATGAGGCTGACGATGAAGTTGATCACGAAGATGATGACGAGCCCACAGGCGGCGGCGCCGGTCACCGCGGCGAACGCGAGGGCCGTCCTGACGTCCGAGACGGCGAGGAGGAGGGACGTAAGGCCGACGATGAGCGCGAAGATGGAGAACATGATGTCGAGGAGGAGGTTCACCTGGTACGTGCGGACGCCGGAAACCGTCTCCGGCTTGAGCGCAACGGCGGGCCACACGGGCATCGGCACGGATCCGGTCGGCGGGGGCGGGTAAGCCACGGAACGCCATCCAACGTTCGCGGGATAAACATACTGCCGACATGTCGGCGCCGCCGCAAACCTTTATCCCCGCCATCCCGGATGACGCCGCACGGCGGGGAGCGATGAAGGAGATTTGGCTCGAGAAGTACCGGCCGAAGACCCTCGACGAGGTCGTCGGCCAGGACGACATCGTCGAGCGGCTCAAGGCGTACGTGAAGAGCGAGAGCCTGCCCCATCTCCTGTTCGCGGGGCCGCCCGGCACGGGAAAGACGACGTGCGCGATGGCGCTCGCTCGGGAGCTGTTCGGCGAGGAATGGCGCGCCCACTTTTTCGAGCTGAACGCGAGCGATGAACGCGGCATCGACACGGTTCGGAACAAGATCAAGGATTACGCCCGGATGGCGCCGGTCGCGGGCGGCTTCAACATCATCTTCCTCGACGAGTGCGACCACCTCACGGGGGACGCGCAGGCCGCGCTCCGGCGGACGATGGAGATGTTCACGCGGACGAGTCGGTTCGTGCTGAGCGCGAACTACTCGAGCCGCCTCATCGAGCCAATCCAGAGCCGTACGGCGGTCTTCCGCTTTCGACCCCTCCGCCCGGAAGCAATCAAGGCGTATCTCACGCGCATTGCGAGGGGGGAGGGGTTGAAGGTCACGCCCGCGGCGATGGGCGCGCTCGTGTACATCGCCGGCGGGGACATGCGGAAGGCGGTCAACGCCCTCCAGGTCGCGGCGTCGACGTCGTCGCAAATCGACGAGGAGACCTTGTACCGGACCGCGAGCACCGCGCGCCCGGACGAGGTGAAAAAACTCATCGAGGTCTCCCTAGGCGGGAACTTCCTCGAGGCCCGCGAGACCCTGGACAACCTGCTGATCGAATACGGCCTGGCGGGGGAGGACATCCTCCGGCAGATCCATCGGACCGTGTTCGACATCTCCTTGCCGGACGACGTCAAGGTGCGGCTCGTGGACGCGATCGGCGAGGTCGAATATCGCCTCGTGGGGGGGAGCAACGAGCGGATTCAGCTCGAGAACCTGCTCGCGCAGTTCGTGTTGTTCGGCCAGGAAATCCGGAAGAAGGGCTAGGAGCCCTCCGCGATCGTGTGTGACTTCGGCGTCCGCGCGAGGACCGCCGCCAAGGACGCGAGGGCCGGCCGAGGCGCAACGGAGGCGAACTCCGTCGCCCGAGACGCGTACAGGAGGGAGTGGCCCGCGTCCGCGTAGGCGTCCTGCAGGGCCGCCTTGCGGGCGAGGATCCGCGCGACGTCCGCGGGCTCCGCCTTGTCCGCGAGACCGAGGGCGAGCCGCACGGCCTCCCGCGCGTCGTCAGCCTCGATTGCATTTTCCAGCCCCCGGAGCGCGGCCGCAGGGTCCGCGATCGGCGCGGGACTCGGGACATCGCCGGCCTCCACGGAGGCGACGCGACGGGCCGCAAGGAACAAGGCGAGGACACGGTAGGCGGTGCGTGAAAACCCGAGGACGAACCGGGTCGCGAGCGCGAGCAAGGTCGGCTCGAGCGCCGCGGGGTCCGTGATGAGGCGCTCCGCGGCGGAAGCGGCCACGAGGTCCACGTATCCCGCGGGAGCCCGTCCCCGCTTCAGCCCCGCGATGAGCTCCGCGACGATTCGGTCCGGCCCGGCCTGGAGCGCGACCCCATACGCGTACCGCACAGTTGCGTCGATCTCCATGACGTTGCGTCCCGCGAGCTCAAGATCGAGCCGGGCGCGCCCGACCTCCCGGAGGACCGCGGAGAACTCGGAAAGGTCCTGCGGCGTCGCCGCCGCGACGCGGACCGCGGGGCGCAACAGCACGTCCCCGCGGAGCCAGCCGAGGGACCGCGCGAGCCGCCAGGTACCTACGGCGAACGTGAGCTTGTGGCCGTCCGCGGCGATGTCCTGGGCGCAGGTCTCGAACAACGTGTCCCCCGCGAACCGGCGTTCCTCCCCCTCCCGGAGCAGCCCCGCGAAAATCACGTCCGCCTCGAGCGGGTCCGGGGTGCGGACCGCCTGGAGGAAGGAGCGACCGAGGTGCAGCTCGTCACCTGTGACGGCGTGGCGCGGGAGTTCGAGGGGCGCGTCCCGCCATTCCGCGGCGGCGAGCGCGCACGCCTGGACGATCGGGAGTTCCGGCGCGGGAAACCGCGCGGATAGGTCCAGCGCGGCGCCGAGCGCGAGGAGGGCGTGGGGCGGCGGAACCGTGGGGCGGGAACGGCGGGCAACCGCGAGCGTGGCCGTGCGCACGACCTCGACCCGGTCCGCACCGCCCGCGAGGATTTTCGCGACCCGCGTCGCGCACGCGAACGGGTCCTTCGTCGCGATCGACTCTACGACCCCGGGAATCTCGACGACTTGCGCCGTCCGTGGCATCTCGCGCGCGGGAGTATGGGCCGCGAGTTTAAACGTGCGGGTCGTTCGCAGTACGGGGGGCGTTCCCTTTATTAGGCCGGACCGACTCGGTAACGCTGGTGCTCGCACGCGAGGAGCCGCTGGACATCCGTGAGCCTCCGGGCCGCGCGATGGGTAAGGTCGCGGAGCTGTGGAAACCCACGGAATCGGGGCGCATCGTGTGCACCGCGTGCGCCCGGTACTGCAAGATCGGCGAGGGCCAGGTGGGCCTGTGCGGCGTCCGCGGCGTCCACGACGGCAAGCTGTGGCTGTACGTGTACGGGAAGGTCATCACGGGCCACGTGGACCCCATCGAGAAGAAGCCCGTGACCCACTACCGCCCCGGCTCGAAGATCTTCAGCATCGCGACGACCGGTTGTAATTGGCTGTGCCATCCTGCGGGAACCCAGATACTCCTCGCGGACGGGAGCAAGAAACCGGTTGAGGAAGTCCTTCCTGGAGACAGAGTCTGGTCATACAATGTCGACGGTGGATATCAGATTTTGCCGAACGTTGTGACCCACGTGGGCCGCCGATTGGATTGGATCTGGCAAGTCCGCGCGGGCTCCCGAGGGCTCAGCGTGATGGAAGCCACGTCGGAACATCCTGTCCTGACCCAGCGCGGTTGGGTGCAGGTTCGGGACCTCCGCGGCGGGGACGAGATTCTAAGGGTGTGGTACCAGAACACGCAAGCGTGGCGGGAAAACCGAGCCGCGTCCATCCGATCCGCGGACTTCACCTGCGGAGTGTGCGGGGAAAACACCACGGGTCTGTCGGCCTGGAACCGCCACCGAGGGGGCTGCTACACGAAGGACATGGAGTTCACCGAAGCGGAGCGACTCGCCCGTTCCGAGCGGATGCGTTTGCGCAATCCGATGAAGGACCCCGCCGTTGCGAAGAGGGCGCTGGCGGCAAGCCGTACCCGGTTCGAGTCTGACCCAAGCCACGGATGGCATCAGAACGCCGTGCGTCTGGCGGCGTGGCGCCATCGACATCCGTCCCGCGGGCAAGAGCGACTCTACGAAATCTTGAACACGATGGGCATCGCGTACGAAAAGGAATTCCGCATAGAGCCCGCAAACCGGCTGCCGGAATCCAAGAAGTACTACGTCGCCGACGCAGCCATTCCGGACTTGC
>JACQPO010000110.1 GCA_016207545.1 Methanobacteriota archaeon
ATGAGACCGACAGGACGCATTGGATCAAACTCCACAAGCACATCAATATCACTGCCCGGTTGGAAGTCCTCGCGGAGGACCGAACCGAAGAACGCGAGCTTGCGAATATGATGCTTTCGGTAGAAAGCCGCCAGCACATCTTTCGCGATGTTAATCTGAAGTTCCCATCCCGGTTTGGGTAAGAAGCCTTGAATAATCCGCAGCTTATGGCTGGAGTCAGTTGACTTATGTTGACATGTAATATCATCGCAAAGAGCTATTTTCCTCTTGACATATCACCATTGAACGACATAGTATGTTGGCATGTATATCGCCACTGTGCCCAATCGCGACTCCCCGCCGGCCATCCTGCTGCGCGAGGGATACCGCGAGCACGGGAAGGTCAAGAACCGGACCCTGGCCAATCTCAGTCACTGGCCGGCGGAGCAGGTCGAGCTCCTGCGCCGGGTCTTGCGCGGCGAACGCCTGGCCCCCGTCGACCAGCTCTTCGAGGCGGTGGCCTCCCCCCACCACGGCCACGTGCAGGCCGTCCGCGTCGCGATGCAGCGCCTGGCCTTCGAGCCGCTCATCGCGTCGCGCCCCTCGCGGGAGCGCGCGCTCGTCGTGGCCATGGTGGCCGCGCGGATCCTGGAACCCGATAGCAAGCTGGCCACCACCCGCTGGTGGCACACCACCACGCTCCCCGCCGACCTCGGGGTGGCCGACGCGGACGAGGACGACCTGTATGCCGCGATGGACTGGCTGCTCGAGCGGCAAGCCCGGATCGAGCGGAAGCTGGCGGCCCGGCATCTCCGGGAGGGCGGGCTGGTCCTGTACGACGTCACCTCGAGCTACTTCGAGGGGAGCACCTGCCCCTTGGCCGCCTTCGGGCACGACCGCGACGGCAAGAAGGGGAAGCTCCAGGTCAACTACGGCCTGCTCACCGACGCCCGGGGCTGCCCGGTCGCGGTCTCCGTCTTCGAGGGCAACACCGGGGATCCGACGACGCTGCTGCCCCACGTGGAGCGGATGCGGGCGGACTTCGGCATCGAGCACCTGGTGTTGGTGGGGGATCGCGGGATGATCTCCCAGACCCAGATCACCGCCCTGCAGGACCTCCCCGGCGTCGCCTGGATCACCGCGCTCCGGACCGGGGCGATCCGCGAGCTCGTCGCGGGGGGCCACCTGCAGCTCGGGCTCTTCGACGAGCGCAACCTCTGCGCGCTCCACCACCCCGACTTCCCCGGCGAGCGGCTGGTGGCGTGCCGGAACCCGGAGCTGGCCACCCTGCGCGCCCGCAAGCGGCACGCGCTGCTGGAGGCCACCCGGAAGGAGCTCGAGAAGGTGCGGGGCATGGTCGCCCGCGGCAAGCTCCGGGGGCAGGATGCGATCGGGGTCCGGGTCGGGAAGGTCATCAACAAGTACAAGGTGGCCAAGCACTTCCGCCTCACCATCCGCGACGACGGCTTGGACTTTCAGCTCGACGAGGCCCAGGTCGCCGCCGAAGCGGCGCTCGACGGCCTCTACGTGATTCGGACGAGCGTGCCCCCGGAGCGGCTGGGGGCGGAGGACACGGTGCGCAGCTACAAGCTCCTCGGCCAAGTGGAGCGCGCCTTCCGCTCGCTGAAGACGATCGATCTTAAAGTGCGGCCCATCCATCACCGGCTCGAGCTGCGGGTGCGCGCCCACATTTTCCTCTGCATGCTCGCCTACTACGTCGAGTGGTACATGCTGGAAGCGTGGCGCCCGCTGCTGTTTGCCGATGAGGACCAACCCGCCAAGCAGACCCGCGACCCGGTGGCACCGGCGGAGCGCTCGGAGGCGGCCCTGCGCAAGGTCCACGCGAAGGTCCTCGACGACGGGACGGTCGTCCACAGTTTCCGGACCCTGCTGAAGCAGCTGAGCGGCATCGTCCGGAACGTGTGCCGGCGCCGGGACGCCGGGTCCGACGAGCCGACGTTCAACATCGTCACCACGCCTGACCCGAAGCAGCAACGGGCCTACGAACTCCTGGAGGCGATCACGGTGTAGACAGAACCGTGCAAGCCGCTTCTGACCGAACTCCGCGAATCCACGGAGGAAATCGCTCTAAGGGCGTAGGAACTTCAGTTTAGTTTCCGCGCCCGGGGCCTTGAGCAAGAAAAGGGCAGCATCGACAACGATGCGTGCCCTTTTCGCGTCGAAATGGCTCCCCGGGCAGGGCTCGAACCTGCAGCCTAGCGGTTAACAGCCGCTCGCTCCACCATTGAGCTACCGGGGAATC
>JACQPO010000009.1 GCA_016207545.1 Methanobacteriota archaeon
GATGTGGAAGGAGTGGGGCCCATGGATCTCGATTGCCTCCTCCTCCATCTTCCCCTGGCGGTTCGCCACGTTGCTCCGCGCCCCCGCCAGGCAGGCGGCGGAGGCGGAGGGGGCGGAGACGACACAGTCTCGATCGTCGTGGGCGTCGTCGCCTTGGTCACAGCCGTGGCGGCGGCTGTCCTGCTCATGTGAAGGAAGCCGTGGACCTGAGCCGCCACTAGGGCAGGGCCCGGAATTCGTTCCCCACGAACTCCGCCTTCAGCTTCGGATCCAACAGGTGGGAACAGAAGACGTTCGCGGGGTCGTACTTCGCCTTGAGCCGCCGCAGCTCCTCTTGGCGGCTGGGCAGTGCATCACGGAACAGCGCGAGGCCAAGCCCGTGCTCCCGCCGGTCCTCCGTCGTGAGCTCGGGCCGGAGGACGGCCCCCCGAAGGCGGAGGTTGAGGGCCCACGCCGCTTCGATCGCCTCCTTCGCGACCCTCGCCTGCGGCCGATAGTGGACCACGATGCCGTCCGGGTAGTGGTGGCCGACGGGTCGGCCCTCCGTCCCCGCAAGGACGTCGAACATCGCCGCCAAAACCTCGCCGAACTTCGCGGGGTCCTGGACGATAAAGTCCTCGCACCCCGGCACGTTCAAGCGGGCGACGGACTTCCCCGTGGCGGCCGTGCGGACGCGCATCATCGCCTGGAACTGGGGATACGTAATTTCGCGATAGGAAACCTCCGGGAACCCTGCCGCGATGGCCGGCAGCGGCGCCATCGCCTCCTTGCGACCGCGGTAGAGCAGGACCATCCGCCGCACTCCGGCGGTGACCTCGAAGTAGGCACCGAGCACGGGGTCCCGGCGAACGGGGTCGTCGGGACGCACGATCGTCTGGTCGATGAACAGGAACTCGCCGGCGTAGTAGCGGCAGGATGCCGAGACGCGTTTCATGAGCTGGCCGATCGTGGCTCCGAGACGCTCCATGTCCTCGGACTCGATGGACAGAATCGCGCACACCATGTCCTCGGGTTTGGGGATCGGCGCAATTCGCACGTCGAGCTCTGTCACGAGACCGCACAGCCCGTGGTGCCCCGCCAGACGGCGGATCTCGTCGCGGTCCGTAATCTCGAGGACGCGGGCGCCTCTCTCTGATGACGCGACGATCCGCAAGCGGCTGACGGCCTCGGCAAAAGGGCCGTACTCCGGGGTTCCGCTCCCCCGGGCGTTTGTCGCGAAGTTACCGCCAAACGTGCTGTATCCGCTGCTCGGCGTCACCGCGACGCCCCAGCGGAACGGACGGAGCATCTGGTTCGTTTCGTCGCTCGTCTGTCCCGCTCCAACGCGCACATACAGCTCCTCGTCTGGCCCGGCCCTCTTCAGGTCGACGGGCTCGCCCCGGGCGTCCACGACTTGGGGCTTGAACAGCCCGCGCCGATGGCCCCGCCGGTCGCACGCGCCCACGCGCTCCATGTCCACGAGCACCGCGTTCGGCGGCGCAATCGCCTGGCCCGCGGTCGAGGACCCGGTGCCCCGGGGCACCAGAGCGTTCCCGTGCTTCACCGCGAAGTCCACGAGCTTCACACACTCTGGCGCATCCTTCGGGAACACGAGGAGGCTCGGGACTCCGAGGGTGAGGAACGAGGCGTCGGAGGCGTAGCCCCGGAGTTCGCCAGCGTCGAACGTGATGCCGTTCGCCTGCAGAAACCGTTCCATGGCGACGTGGACGCTCACGGCCAGGCTCTCACCCCAGGGCTTGGGCCGCCAAGACCGTGAGGTCCACGATCTTCAGCGGCGGCAGCGGGTCGACAGGCTTTCCCTCCAGATAGCACGAGAAATGAATCCGGCAGTGGGGACAGGAGGTGACGAGGTGGTCCGCCTTCGCTGCGGCCTCCTCGAGCCGCTCCTGTTGCATGAACTTCGTGTACGCGTCGCAGTTCGAGTACGCCCCGACGCCGCAGCACATCGCGTTCTCCTTCACGCGGTCCATCTCGACGAACTTCAGGCCGGGGATCGCCTTCAGCACCTCCCGTGGCGCCTCGTACTCCTTCGAGTGGCGACCGAGGCGGCATGGGTCTTGATACGTCACTTGCAGCGCGATAGGTTTCGCGAACTTCACCTTCCCATCCCGCACGAGCTCCTCGATCAGCTCGGACATGTGCAGGATCTCGAGGGGCCACGGGCCGATGACCTTCGGATACTCGTACTTCAGCATGTAGTAGCACTCCGCGCACGTCGTCACGAGGCGCTTCGCCCCGCTGTCCGTGATCCACTTCGCGTTCATCTTCGCGAGGGTCTCGAAGGTGGCGGTGTTCCCGTTCCACAGGGCGTCGTGACCGCAGCACCGCTCCGCGTTCGCGACGACCGGCACAATCCCTGCGGCGTTCATGATCCGAATCGCGGCGCGCCCGATCTCCGCGCTGTCGCAGTACGAGAAGATGCCGTCCAGGTAGGGCATGCACCCCGTGAAGTAGATCACGTCGCCCTCGTCCGCGACCTTCAGGCCATCCGCGATCCAGACGCAGCGGTTCTGGCTCAGGTTCGGCTTCGCCATGATCGTCGCGAGGAGGTCCTTGAGCCCTCCGTGCTTGCACGGCGCCACGCGGTCCGTCGTGTCTCGGAGCTTTGCCCGCTCCGCGCGGATGAACGCGGGGTAGGGGACCTGCGTGGGACATGCGGCCTGACACTCTCCGCACGTCAGGCACGCCCACAGGTCCCGCTCGTTCACGTCGTCCGCGCCGCCGAGGTACGCCTGCAGGATCACCTTCCGCGGGGAGAACAGGACGTCGACGCGGTGCACGGGGCACGCGAACGTGCACTTGTTGCACTGGATGCACCCCTCCTGCGCGAGGATGCGGAGCGCCTCGTCCATCTACGCCTCCCGGAGCGGGCTCGGCCCGAGCTTCCGCACCCTCTCCGTGAACTCGTTGGCGGCGGCCGCGAACACGTTCCCCTCCGCGGCACTGGC
>JACQPO010000108.1 GCA_016207545.1 Methanobacteriota archaeon
CCGGACGTCCACACGTCCGCGAGCGCGTCCCACTGCGCCGCGATCTTGCGGTCGGTGATGTCGTCGGGATCCTCCACGAGGCCGTACGACCACGGCGGCACGATTTCCTTCTCCGGGCTCAGGCCGCGCCTCGCGCGGGCGAACGCCGGGCTCCGCTGCCAAGGATGCTTCTTTTCGTACTCCAATCGGTCGAGTGCACCGTGCTCATGGCCGCACGTCGGGCACGTCAGCCCGTAGAAGTACTTCCACCGCCAAAACGCGCGGCGCACCGCGCGGTGGCGGGGCGCGCATTTGATGCACAGGAACCTCCGCCCCGTCGCGCACCAGGCGACCCCGTTGAAGTGGTGGCTCCGCCCGCACGTGTCGCACACGAACCGCCAGTGGACGTCGCACCGGGGGAACGACGACCCGAGGTCGTGCTTCGCGGGGCGGACGCGGTACCGCGGCTCCGCGAGGCGGATCTGTTCGCAATACCGGCAGGGGACGCGGGCGGCCATGGGGCCGTCGCCATACGGCGGGCCGCTGAAAAACGTTTCGTCGATGCCGCCAAATAGCGCGCGGCGGTTCCCGACCTCATGGCAAAGTTCGTCCGCTACGGGCCATCGGACCGGTACGGGATGCCGGAAGCGGGGTTCTGCGCGTCCTCGTTCGCGATCGTGCGCGCGGGCCGCAAAGTCCTGCTCGGCGTCGCTAGACCCCATCCGCGTTGGGAGGCCGAGTGGGCCCCGAACTTCTCTGTGTACACGCCGGAGGACCTGGCGGCGGAATTTCGCGACTGGCGGTTCCCCGCCGCGTACCTGTACGAGGGGGAATCCCCGGACGACTGCCTCGGGCGCGTGATGCGGGACATGCTGCGGGTCGCGCGGTGGACAGTCACGGGACAGAAGACCCACGCGTTCTACGACCCGAGCACGTGGTACCCCGGGAGGATGCACTACGACCTGTGCTTCGTGTACGACGTGAAGCTCGCGAAGGCGCCCGCCGTGCCGCCGTGGTTCGCCCGGCTCGAGTACGTCGACCCGAAGACGCTCCGCGGGGACGACTTCGGCAGCGCGATGGGCGATCTAGCGAAGGCCCTCCGCCTCATTCAAAAAAAGTAAGGAGGCCCGGCGACGGGGGAGCGGGTAGGAGGAGCAGAGCCCCTTTGTCCGCCGCCGGGCGGTCAGCTTCCGGCCTACTGGATCGCGCGGAACGCGAGCCACAGGTAGTCCCGGAAGACCATGATCGCGTAGTCCCGGAACACGAGCACGACCGGGCCCGCGAGCCCCAGGACATGGGCAAGGATCATTGCGTCCACCTCCGTTCCTTGGGTATTTCGCTCGCGCCCCTCCTCGGCGCGCCGTCCGACGACCTGCCTAGCCGGTAAAGCCACTCCCGCACGCCCGGGGAAATCATGCGGCCGTGGGCCCGGCGCTCGAGGCCTTGGACGGTGTTTACGACCGCCACGGCCCGCGTCAGGTCCGCGACCCCCCGCCAAGCGACCATCGTTCACACGCTCCGCGGGTCGCCTACGCCTCGGGCACGACGGGAACGGGCTTCACGCGCCGGAGGTGCAGGAGCACGGCTTTCACCGTGCGTACGAGCACCCCGTCACGCCCGTTGGGCTTCGGACGGGGTCCGGTCGCTTTCGCCTCGCGGATCAGGGCCGCGACGGTCGTGCCGCCGCGGAACTCCGTCCGCAGGTAGGCTTCCAGGTCCGGGTCGTTCGCGCGTCGCCGCGCGTTCGCCCCGTGCGTTGCCCACGTCGGATACGGTCCGTACATTTTCTTCCTCCTTGTTTTCGCGTCCGTTGGACGCTTCTGGGAGAGCCATAGGCGGCCCGGACCGATGAGCGACGCGAAGGAACCCCGCAGGGGTCTCCGTCCCAAACGTTCTTAGGCGCGGGGGTCCCATGGCCGAGCAGGAGGGGGCGCGCTGGTCCGGCTGACCGCGAAGGAGCGGGTCTTGCTCCATCTCCTAGAGTACGCGAAGTACGCGGAGGCGGTCGACGTGCCGCCGGCGATCGCCCAGGAGGGGATTGCGCAGGCGACGTGGATCGACCTGCCCCACTTCGCCCAGTACGTACGCCCGCTCCTCCAGGAGGGGCTCGCCCGGGAGCGGATGGCCCACGTGAAGGGCGTCCGCCAGCGGCGGAAGGTGTACGACCTCACGGAGGCGGGGCGGCTCGCCGCGACGCGGCTGCGGGAGAACCTGAAGCGGGAGGTCGTCCGAATCCGGGACGCGGGGGGAGCCCAAGAGGCTGCGATCGCGGACGTCCTCCAACGGGCGGGCGGGAAGGCGACCGTGCTCGAGGTCGTGCGCCACCTCGCCGAGTCCGATGTCGTGGACCTCGCGGCGCTCGGACCCCGCGGAGGGCCTGCCCTCGTGGAGATGCTCGCAGAGGCGCCCCGCCTGGCCGTCTTCGTCGGCCGACACGCGGAGCTCGAGGCGGTCACCCAGGAGGGCGGGCCCCGGCTTTTCGTCGTCCGGGGCGTGCCCGGGATCGGGAAGTCGAGCTTCGGCGCGAAGGCGTGTGAGGCTCTCCGCGGGACCCGGAACCTGTACTGGCATCGAATTCGGCCGTGGGACACCCGCCTGACCCTGCTCGCGGGGCTCGGGGACTTCCTGGCGGTGGTCGGGAAGCCGGGCCTGCGGTCCGTGCTCGCGCGGGGCGAGACGGGTCGGGGGGATCAGGTCCTCCGCGCCGACCTGCCGGGGACGAAGGCCTTCCTCGTCTTCGACGATGCGCACGAGGGCGGCTCCGAGGTCCTGTCCTTTCTCCGGTTCCTGAAGGAGGTACTCGCGGAGGTGCCCGACGTCCGCGTCCTCGTCCTGACCCGCCGCGCGTTGCCGGTCTACGACCGGCGGGACGTGGCGCTCAGCGGGCACGTGCGGGAAGTCGAGTTGGCGGGGCTCGGTGCCGACGAAGTGAACTCCATCCTCGCGGAGCGGACGGCCCCTGACCTCGTGGACCTGGGTCGGCAGCTTGGGGGCCACCCGCTCTTCCTCGAACTCCTGCGGTCCACGCCCTCCCAGGCCGCCCGCCCGTCCGCGGACATCCAGCGGTTCATCGAGGAGGAGATCTACGCGGGGCTCCGGGAGCCGGAACGGAAGATGATGAAGGCCGCCTCCCTGTACCTGGTTCCCGTCCCGCGGGACGCGTTGTTCCCGGATCCGACCCTGACCCACGACGTCCTCCTCACGCTGGCGGACCGGTCCCTCCTCCGCCCGGTCGGGGACGACGCGTACCTCGTGCACGACACGATCCGGGACTTCTTCGCTTCCGTGCTGGCGCCCGCCGAGCGGGAGGGGTTGGCGGCGTTCGCGGTCGCCCAGCTTCGCCGCCTCGCGTCAGAGGCGGAACGGGCGCACCGGCCTTTGGCGGGCCTCGGGTACCTCCAGAACGCGCTCCAGCTTGCGACGTCGCCGGAGGACCGGGCGGCGTTGTGGGAGGCTCTCGGCGACACGAATGAACGGATCGGGGATTTCCCGGGCATGCTAACCGCGTACAAGGAGGCCCTCCAGACAGCGACGAAGCCGGAGGCCGTCGCCCGGGTCCACCGGAAGACCGCCAGCGCGCTTCAGTTGCGCGGGGAACTCCACCCCGCGCTGTCCGAGATCGACGCGGGCATCGCGGCGCTCGGCGACCGGGTCAGCGCGGAGCGGGGATGGCTCGACCTCGTTCGCTGCCGGACCGCCACGAAACTCGAGGAATGGGCCGAGGCGCGGGAACACGGGAGCGCGGCGCTGAACGTGTTCCGCTCCTCACGCGACCTGCCTGGTCAGGCGCACGCACTCCTCGCCCTCGGGGGGCTGGAAGTCGAGTCCCAGACTGGCGATCCCAGGCTGGCGGAGCGGTATTTGACGGAGGCGTCGGCGCTCGCCTCGTCCGTGGAGGACCCGGAGTTCACCGCTCGCGTCCACATCGGCCTGGCCCACCTGTACGGGAACCGGTTCGGGGACGTCGAGCGGGCGACCGCGCACATCTTGGCGGCGGAAGCGCTCGGGGAGTCCGGTCTCGACCCTCACACCCGTCGATCCCTCCTCATGCTCAAGGCGTGGTTCCACCTCGACCTGCGGGCGGATTACGATTCCGCGGAGGAGCACTTCACGGAGGCGATGACGCTCGGCCGCCGGATCCATTCCCCGGGCACGGTCCTGTTCGCGCGGTACGGACTCGCGTTCGTCCGGTACTTCCGGGGCGAGATCGCGGAC
>JACQPO010000115.1 GCA_016207545.1 Methanobacteriota archaeon
GAAGAACAGAAGAAACGGTATGTGCCCGACTTGGCGGCGGGGAAGAGGATCGGCGCGTGGGGCCTCACGGAGCCGTCCGTCGGCAGCGACGCCGCGGGGATGAAGACGACCGCCGTGCGGAAGGGGGACGAGTGGATTTTGAACGGCGAGAAGAACTTCTGCACGAACGCGCCCGTGGCGGGGACGTTCGTGATCATGGCGAAGACGGATTCAGGGAAGGCCAGCCATGGGATCAGCGCATTCGTCGTGGAGAAGGGGACCCCGGGGCTCCACATCGGGAAGGTCGAGGACAAGCTCGGGATGCGCGCGAGCGCGACCTCGCAGGTCCTCCTCGAGGACTGCCACGTGCCCGCGGAGAACCTCCTCGGCCGGGAGGGGGAAGGGTACGTGAACGCGTTGAAGACCCTCGACGGGGGCCGCGTCGGCATCGGCGCGCTCGGCCTCGGGATCGCGCAGGGCGCGTTCGAGGAGTCCGTCGCGTACGCGAAGGAGCGGGAGCAGTTCGGCCAGCCGATCGCGAACTTCCAGGGGATCCAGTGGTTCCTCGCGGACATGGCGGTGAAGATCGAGGCGTCGCGGATGCTCGTGTACCGCGCCGCGTGGCTGAAGGAGCACGGGCGGCCGTACAAGAAGGAGGCCTCCATGGCGAAGCTGTTCGCGAGCGAGGCCGCGATGTGGGTCACGACGAAGGCGGTCCAGATCCACGGGGGCTACGGATACATCAAGGACTACCCCGTGGAGCGGATGTTCCGCGACGCGAAGCTGTGCGAGATCGGGGAGGGGACGAGCGAGATCCAGCGCCTCGTGATCGCCCGCGAGCTGCTCGGGGAGTGAGCGCGCTCACTTCTTCATCGTGTAGATCATGTACGAGTTGCCGTCGGGGTCGTAGATTCGCGCCGCGATGCTGCCCCACTCCCTCTCTTCCGCCTTCGTCTTGAACCGAACGCCCTTCGCGAGGAGCTTCTCCTGGACCGCGTACGTGTCGTCGGCGAGGAACGCGATCCCCGTCTCCTCCCCGACGTGGGCCATGTCCGCGTCGTAGTCCGCGGGGTTGTCGTACATCTCCCGGGTCGGAACGAACGGCACGATCGCGGTCGTCTTCGGGCTCAGGCGATACTCCCGGAAGCTCTCGCCGGTGACTTTCCGCGCGCGCATGCTGAGCGCTTTCGTGAAGAACGCGTGCGCCTTGGCGGCGTCCCGCGTCACGACCGTCACCCAGTCGAGGTTCCGGATCCCCACCCGCCGCGCCTTCGCGCGTCCGTCCTCCGAGAGGAACAACGTGTTTCCGTCGGGGTCCCAGAACCGCGCAAACTGCTCGCGCTCCCCTTCAAGCTCGATCTTCACGCCGCGCCGCGACAGCTGCTCGGTTGTCCGCTTCAGATCGGCCGTCGCGAAGCCGATGCCCGTGACCGTCCCGACCTCTTTGACGCCGGCATCGTACATCTCGCTCCCCCACGCGGGATCCGGCTGCCAGATGCTCAGGCTCGCGTCCACGCCGCCCTTCGTGACCCCAAGGGCGAGATAGCCCCACTTGGGCTCCGAGCTCCGCACCTTCATCCCGATCTTCCGCGTGTAGAACGTCCTCGAGAGCTTCTGGTCCCGCGTAAAGATCCCCACTTCGCTCATCCGCAACAGCTTCGCCATGCGACTCCCCCGGAGGGGAAGGGGTTTCCCGGGGCTTAAAGGAGGGTGTTGCGAGGGTTCAGGTGAACTCCCTGTGGGAGACCGCGATCAGGATGAGTGCGATGAGGGAGAGGACGCTCGCCTCGCCCACGAATCCGATCGTGAAGAGGCCTAGGATGCTGCCGACGAGCGCGAGGCCCCACACCTTGCGCTGGACGGACATGATGCCGCCGATCAGGGCGAAGATGGAGAACAGGACCCCGATTGCCCCGCATACGATGAGGATCGCGCCGAAGGTCCCGCCGAAGATGGGGAAGGTCGACGCGGCGGCCCCGGCGACGATCAGGATGCTCCAGTTGATGAGCGCGAGCACGCCCGCCACGATGAGAAGGGCCCCCGCGGCCACCGGGAGCGCCGTCTTCTGCACAGGCGCTTGGTACATCGGTTGGGCCGCACCGTATCCCGGCTGAGGGTACGGGTACGCGGGCGGGGGATACTGCGCCGGCGGGGCATATTGCGCGGGCGGCGGGTATTGCGGGGGCGGCTGTGCTGGCGGTGCGTAGGTCGGCTGCGCGGGTGGGGGTGCGGCCGCCGCAATCGGGTTTCCACAGGAGGCGCAAAACCGGGCGCCCTCGGCGACTTGGCTTCCACAATGGGGACAAAACGCCATGAGGTGTCCTCCCGCCGGACTTCGGTCCCCGTCTATAATACTTTCCGACGCGCTATCGGCGCCTCGGTCCCGCGAGGTCTTCCTCGATCGTGCGGACGAGCGCCTCCCCCATCGCCCGATATCCTGGGACGTCGGGGTGGAGCCCGTCCGGCGATCCGCGGAGCCGATCCGGCGCGTCGGGGTCCGCGGCCGCGCGGTTCGTGTCGCAGAACGGGATGGTAAGGTTCTCCGCCGCCGAGGCGATCCACAGGTTCACCGCGCGGATGGCCGCCGCGGCCGCGGGCGGGGCCGTGTTGTACGGGAGGATCGTCGCCGCGACGGGGACGATCGAGGCCTCGACGCTCCGCTCGTACATCGCGCGTAGGTTGCGACGGACATCGAGCAGGATCCGCCCCTGGTACACGTCGTTCACGCCCGCCAAGATGATCGCGTAGTCCGGCCGCTCCTCGAGGACGTCGCGCGGGAACCGGGCGAGGATCTCGTCGGACCGCTGCCCGTTGATCCCGCGGTTCAACACGGTCCACTCGGGGTGCGCGCGCATCATCCAGTACGCGTACTGGCTTTCCGAATTCCCGCGTCCGTTCGGCGGCGCCTCGAGGGGCGAGAGGAAGTCGGGCGTGCCCGCGGTCGTGGAATCGCCGAGGCCGACGATGCGACGCCGTGGGCCGCGCACGGAATCCTCGACAGATACGGCGCGACGCCCTTTGAAGGTGGTGGCAACCTTCATGCCGGGGTCGGGAGTGCGCCCCGCGTGCCCCTCGCCCTCCTGTTCGACCTCGACGGCACGTTGCTCGACACGTTCGACCAGCTCCTCGAGGCGCAGAACGGCGCGCTCGCGGAGTTCGGGTACCCGCCGCTCCCCGCGGAAGAGTTGCGTCCCCTCGTCGGAATCCCGCTCGCCCGCCAGATGGAGGTTCTGCGCGGCATGCGGGGCCCATCCGTGGAGGCGATCAACGAGGCGTACTATCGACGGTTCGTCGCGCTTGTGGAGGAGGAGGTGCGGCTCTATCCGGGCGTGCGTGCGACGCTTGCTACGCTTTCGTCGCGCCCGATCGGCACGATGACGACCCGCCGCCAAACGGTCGCGGAGCTCATGCTCCGGGTGGCGGGGATCCGTCCCTACTTCCGCGCGGTCGTGGGCGGCGACGAGGTCGCGCGGCCGAAGCCGGAGCCGGAACTGCCCAGGTTTGCCGCCAGGGCGATCGGGGCACCGCCCTCCGAATGCGTCGTGGTCGGGGACGCGCCCGTCGACATCCTGGCGGGCCGCGCGGCGGGGATGTGGACCGTCGCTGCCACGTACGGGTACGGAGACCTCCACGAGCTTCGAAACGCGGGGCCCCACGCAGCGATTTCGGAATTCCGTCAGCTCCCAGAGGTCCTGGAGGAACTCGAGACGTCAGCCTGAGGCGAGACGGAGCGGTCCTCGGGCGGCGATCAGGTCCATTTCCGGAGGAACCACTTCTCGAAGGCAATCTTCCGCCAATGTTGGTACCGGGAAACGGGCTTCAGCGCGATCGCAGGCGCGGGATCCGCGTAGAAGTTCCCCGACCCGAACGCTGCACGGCCGTTTCCGACCTCGACCCAACAGGCCCCACGGCCATCGTAGTTCGCACGATCGTCTCCCGCCAAACGGGCTGCGATGTTGCGGGCTACGACTTCCGCTTCGTAGTGAGCGAAGACGCCGGCCTTCGGGAGCATCATCCCGTTTGGCAACTTGATCGCCGCGACGTCCCCGATCGCGTACACCCCCTCGTGCTGCGTCTCGAGGGTTCGCGGCCCGACGGGGACGTACCCCGAGGCATCCGTGAGCCCGGAGTCCCGCACCGCCGCGGGAGCGATGTGGGGCGGGACACCGATCAGCAGGTCGTACGGAATGCGTTCGCCGCCCGCGAGGACCAAGACACGCTCTTCCGGGACGATCGCCTCCGGCTTGGCCTTGGGTCGGTAAGCGATGCCTCGTGCCCGCATCATGTCGACGAGGGCCGAGCCTATGGCAGGGCGCGCCACGGGCATGGGCTGTGGCTCCGGCGTGATGACGGTAATGGGGCTTCGGTCACGCAGGCCCCGCTTCCGGAGGTACGCATCCATCATGAAGGCGCCCTCGTACGGCGCCGCGGGGCATCGGAAGGGCGTACTCGCAATCATGAAGACGACGCGGCCGCCCGCGAATCCTTCCAGCGTCCTTCGCAGCGCGACCGCGCCGGGGAGGGTGTAGAACGTATGGGCGGCCTCGAATCCCGGCATTCGCTCCGGCGCGAGTTCTGCGCCGAGTGCGAGGACCAGGGAGTCGCCGGCGACATTCCCGCGAGAGGTGCGCACGACTCGTCCGGCCGGATCGATCGACGCCACGCTGGCCGTGAGTAGGGAGATGCCCTTGTGTCGGAGGAAGTCCAGGTTTCGGGTGACCTGCTGCGGCCGCCGCGTTCCGAACACGACCCACAGGAATGAGGGCGC
>JACQPO010000112.1 GCA_016207545.1 Methanobacteriota archaeon
GACGACGACGAACCCGATGCAGAAGCTCGTGCCCGCCGCGAAGGAGGCGATCGCGGACATGGGCTTCGCGGTGTTCCGGCGGTCCCACGATGCGTTCGGCTTCGTGAAGGTGCTCCGGAGCGGGGACGAGTACATGGAGCTGTCCACGACGGAGTTGGCGGCACCGATGCAGGCGGAGGTTGGCGGGGGCCGCCGCGTGCCCCGCGTCGATGTGTCCCGAGAACTCGCGATCGCGCGCATCCTGGAGAACGTCTGGTACGGCCGGCCGGAGTCGGAGCACGAGCGCCACTTCCTCTCGGTCGTCGACGACACGTTCGCGAAGCCCGAGCAACTCCCGCCCATGGCGGCGCCAGAGGCGGCGCGGTACGAGGCCGCGCAACGGTTGTTCCAGATCGGGTACGTGTACCAGTCCGCGAACGACCTCGAGGCGTCCGCCGACGCGTACCAGGCCTCGATCGCGGTCCGGCCGACCGCGGAGGCCCACACGTTCCTCGGCTGGGTGTACAGCTTCCAGGACCGGCACGAGGACGCGATCAAGGAGTGCGAGCGGGCAATCGCGGTCGACTCGACGTTTGGGAACCCGTACAACGACATCGGCGCGTACCTAATCGAGATCGACCGGCTCGACGAGGCGATCCCGTGGTTCGAGAAGGCGAAGCAGTCGAAGCGGTACTGTTGCTACTTCTACGCGTACGCGAACCTCGGCCGCGTGTACATGCTGAAGGGGATGTACGGGAAGGCGCGGCGGGAGTTCGAGGAGGCCCTCCGCCTGAACCCGGAGTACGAGCTTGCCCGCGAGCTGCTGCGGCGGGTGGGCCGCGAGCACGACTACTTCGCATGACCGAGCAGGCCCGCCCCGAGTTTCCGCACTGGAGACTCCCGAGGGGGATGAAAGGTCCACTCTGGACGGTAAGCGGAGTGAAAGTGGAGTGAGGGCAGATCGACGCCACAGCGGGCCTTTCGCCTAGGTATTCAAGAGGCCCCAAACCCCTTTCCGCCCGTGAATCTCCGCGAGGACGCGATTTGGCTCGGGCTCGCGGCGCTTCTATTCTTCGGTGCGGCTGGCCTCGCGGTGGGCACGGACGTTCGGAATATGCCGGGCGGCGAGGTTGCCCTGCGAATCGTTTCGACCCTTGTCCTCGCGTTTGGCGGCGTCCTCGTCCTCACGTTCATCTTCGCCGCCCACTGGTGGGAGCGGTTCTGAGTCACGGCTTGAAGGGTTTCGCGAAGAACCGTGCTTGCGTCGAAACACCGGACCCGGACCGACCCTCCGTGGAAGAACTTTCATCGGGGAAATCGGGAACGGACTAGGCCAGCCTTTTTGCGTTTTGGCGGGCCTTTCAACGAGACGGCGAAGGATTCCGGTAGCGGGGGCTGGACTGACCTGTGAAAGCGCCTTGGTAAGGTGCAGGTCGGGGGTTCAATTCCCCCCTGTGCGGCTCTTTCTGGGAGCGATTTGTGAGCAGTCCGGGAAGCTCCGTGGAAGGGTCACTGAAAACGGGGCTGGACTCCCTCGGAGCTGCGAGTCCGGAGGTGAAAACCACCGAGAAGCACGCGAAACTGTACGTGGCCTTGGCCCTCGTCCTCGCAGTCGCCGGCATTGCCGGCATCGTGGCGGCGAGTTCCAGTGCCACGGGCGGGGGACGCATTCCCTCCTCCGACTCTGCAAACCGGGCATCCTGCCGCAGTGTTGGGCCGGACAGCGATTCCCGACCCTCAGTCTATCTCGATGATGATCTTCCGCCCGGCTTTCGAGATCGATACTTCCTCATCTCCTCGCAGCCCGAGGCTTCTTTCGATGTCTGAAGGGATGCGCAGAACGGTTCCGCGGCCGCTTCGGGAGAGTTTCCGACGTAGCTTGAGAGCTTCTCCCCAAATTCCCAGTCTGCGGGCGACCGCGATCAGCCGCTTACTTTCTTCCTCAGGAATAAACTCCTCCCCGCAGGCGGTACAACGACGCCCCTGCTCCACGAAAGTGTAGCCTTCGATCTCGGACACGATGTCGTCGACCGGGACGAGCTCGCCCCTCCCGCAGACCGGACAACGAGACCGCAGCCTGGCCCTCTGCCCCTGTGATGAAGAAGACTTCATCTGTGTCCGCCTCATAGAGGATAAAGGCCTTAAAACCGATAGCCTCGGCTTCGGTGAAAGATGGTCGTGACGAAAACCAGATTCGAGTCGAAATCAATCTCGTACAGTACCCGGTATTCTCCGATGCGAAGCCTGAACAGCCTGCCTCTTGGGGCGGCCGCCAGCTTCTTGACGTCGAGCCCGGGTCGGGGCGTTGCGGGGTCCTCCTCGAGAAGCGAGAGGGCGGCGAGGACCCGATCCACGATGTCGGCGCGACCGGCGCGATCAATCCTGCCCAGCTCCTTTTCGAACCTCCGGGAAACGCGGATCCCGAATCGCACCATCCAAGCCCAATCACCGGTCGATCACGCTTCAGAGTGGGCTAGGGGCCCGCGAAAGTACCAACCTTGCTACCGCCTTCGGCCCAACGCCTTGCGGAGCTGGGCCACCGTCATTCCCCCGCCTTTCTTCAGGGCACGGACCTGTCGCCGGTGGACCCTAAGGGCCTCTCGGTAAATCGCCTCGGGCTCCACGCAGTTCATCAACAAATCGACCACGTCGCTGAGGCTGTTTCCGCCCGTCTGGTACATCCTGAGCCGCTCGTACGTTGCGGGCTTCAGGTTCACGGTCTTGTAGGCCACGAAGGGATGATAGCTGTCCTACCTAATATAGCTATCCGACCGGCAGGCCCGCTTGACGGAGACCACCATGCGGATCGTCGCGACCTTGGTGCTCTCCTTTGGCGGCGTCCTCGTCCTCACGTTCATCTTCGCCGCCCGCTGGTGCGAGCAGTTCTGAATCACGCGTTCAGGTGCTTCGCGAAGAACTCCGTGATCGCGTCGTAGCACCGGACGCGGTTCTTGAACTTGAGGACGTCGTGGCCCTCGTCCTCGAACACGAGGAAGTCCACGTCCTTCCCCTTCGCCCGGAGGCCCCCGACGACGTCCCGGGACTCCTGCTCGACGACCCGCGGGTCGTTCCGCCCCTGGATGACGAGGAGCGGGCACCGGAGGTCCTCCATGTACGTCTGTGGGGACCGCTCGACGAGGAAGTCCCGGTCCTTCGCGGGGTCGCCCACGGCAATCGCGAAGTACGGCTTCCACGTCTCCGGGATCCGTTCCATGAACGTGAGGAGGTTGTACGGCCCGAACATGTCGACCGCCGCGGACCACAGCTCCGGGTGGCGCGCCGCCAACGTGAGGGACATGTAGCCCCCGTACGAGCGGCCCACGACGCCCGTGCGGGACACGTCGATTCGCCCGTCGTTTGGGAGGACCTTCGTCATCGCGTGGACGTGGTCGAGCCGGTCCTGGCCGCCCCAGTCGCGGTCGACCTGCTTCGTGTACGTGAGCCCGTACCCCGTGCTCCCCCGCACGTTCGGGACGAACACGGCGAATCCGTTCATCGTGAGGAACTGGATCAGGGGCATCGAGAACCACGCGAAGTCCGGACGCTCCTGGCTCTGCGGGCCGCCGTGGACGTAAAACACGAGGGGACGCGGGCCTTGAAAACCCAACGCCGGTGCGGGCAGGTAGAGGCGCGCGGACACGCGCGTGCCGTCGAACGATTCGTACGACGCGTCCTCGCCCAGGGACATCCAGTCCTCCGGGATGCCGAGGACGCGTTCCCGCGTGTGGCGTACGAGCTTTCGATCCTTTCCCTCGACCGTGTAGATCTGCGTGGGCGACGTGGCGGTGGAGAACGAGATCGCGAAGCGCTTCCGGGTGGCGTCAAAGCGGTCGGACGCAATCACGCCGTTCGCCAGACCATCCTTCCCGCACACGACGGACTCGATGCGCATCTCCTTCGCGGCGGCGTCGTACGTCGCCTCGTACAGCCAGGAACAGCCATCGATGTTGTACGCGAGCCCGTACCGGCCTCCGTCGAGGTGCTCGAGGCCGTTCAGCTCGCCCTTCCCCTCGTGGACGGTCCCGCGGACGGGCACGGGCGTGACCTCCTTCGGGCTCATGAGGGGGAACGTCGCGAGGCCGCCCGTGTCCTCGAACAGGTTCGTGACGAACAAGACCGCCGCGTCATCCTCGACGAACTGGGACGCGTGGATCCCGTTCAAGGGCACGGCCTCGCCCTCCGCGCGGTCCTCGAGGGGCTTCCCGTAGAGAAGTTTCCGTTCCTTCATACCCTTCTCCCACAGGTACAGGACGTTGTCCCCGACCGTGTACCCGTCCGTGAGGATCGCCTTCGTGTGCCGCTCGTTCGTCCCGTCGACCCAGCTGCCCCACTTGCTCTGTCCCAGGAGTCGGAGC
>JACQPO010000113.1 GCA_016207545.1 Methanobacteriota archaeon
GACGTGTTCGACCACAACGTGGAGACCGTGCGCCGCCTCCAATCCGTCGCGCGGGACCGGCGGGCGAACTACGAGCAGAGCCTGTTCGTCCTGCGCACTGCGAAGGAGGTGCGGCCCGACGTGTTCACGAAGTCGTCGATCATGCTCGGCCTCGGGGAGACGGGCGACGAGGTCCTCCAGACGCTCCGCGACCTGCGCGGGGTCGGGGTCGACATCGTCACCCTCGGGCAGTACCTGCGGCCGAGCAGCTGGCACCTCCCCGTGAACGCGTACGTCCCGCCGGAGACGTTCGAACGGTACCGGGAGCAGGCGGAGGCGATGGGCTTCCTGTACGCGGCCGCGGGCCCGCTCGTCCGGTCCTCGTACCGCGCGGGCGAGTTCTTCCTCGAATCCCTCCTGCGACGGCGGACGGTGACGACGGGTGGCTGAGGAGGCCCTGCTCCAGGTCGTCCGCGACGACGGGTCGTACGACGCGGCCTTGGAGCCGAAGCTGCCCGGGGACATGCTGAAGAAGCTGTACCGCACCCTCGTGCTCGTGCGGACGGTCGACACCCGCATGCTCAGCCTGCAACGGCAGGGCCGCATCGGGTTCTACGTGCCGTCGTGGGGCGAGGAGGCCGCGCAGATCGGGAGCGCGGCCGCGCTCGAGCCGAACGACTGGATCTTCCCCGCGTACCGCGAGCCGGGCGCGGGGCTTTGGCGGGGCTTCCCGCTCAAGACGTACGTGTGCCAGATGTACGGGAACGCGGAGGACCTGCTCCGCGGCCGCCAGATGCCGAACCACTATGCGCTGCGGGACATCAACCTCGCGAGCGTCTCGAGCCCCGTGGGCACGCAGATCCCGCACGCCGTGGGCGCCGCGTGGGCGATGAAGCTCCGCGGCGACCCGAACGTGGCGATCGTCTACTTCGGCGACGGCGCGACGAGCCAGGGCGACTTCCACACGGGCATGAACTTCGCGGGCGTGTTCCACGTCCCGTGCGTCTTCCTCTGCAAGAACAACCAGTGGGCGATCTCCGTCCCGGTCGCGCGACAGACCGCCGCGAAGTCGCTGGCGGTGAAGGCCGTCGCGTACGGGTTCGAGGGCGTCCGCGTCGACGGCAACGACCTCTTGGCGGTGTACGCCGCCACGAAGCGCGCGGTCGACAAGGCGCGGAGCGGCGGCGGGCCGACCCTCGTCGAGGCCCTCACGTACCGGATGGGGCCGCACTCCTCCTCCGACGACCCCACGCGGTACCGGAAGACGGAGGAAGTCGAATACTGGAAGCAGCGGGACCCGGTCGAGCGGTTCCGGCGGTACCTCGAGGCGAAGGGGATGTGGGACAAGGCGTGGGACGACGCGATCCGCAAGGAGATCGACGACGCGATCACGGAGGCCGTGCGGTACGCGGAGAAGGTCCCGCCCCCGGCCGTGGAGGCCCTCTTCGAGGACGTGTACGCGGACATGCCGTGGCACATCCGCGAGCAGCTGGAGGAGTTCCAGAAGGGCGGCTACCGGCGACGGCCCGAGGAGATGGGCGAATTCCCCCTGTGACGCCGCGATGAGGAGGCCACGCCATCGAGCGATGGGCGTACCGGATGAAGGACGGCCGCACGGTCGTCGTCCGCCGTGCGACGGAGGACGATGCGGACGCTCTCATGCGGAACATCAACGAGGTCGGCGCGGAGGAGGAGTGGATCCTCACGGAGCGGATCACGAACTCCGTGAAGCAGGAACGGGAATGGATCCGCGGGTTCGACGACGAGAACTCCGTCCTGTACGTCGCGGAGGTCGGTGGGCGGGTCGTCGGCCAAGTCGACGTGCGCATCGCGGCGTTCCGGAAAGCGCGACACGTCGCGAACTTGGGCATCGCGATCATTCGGGCATACCGAGGGATCGGCATTGGGCGCATCCTCATGGAACGCGCGCTCGCGTGGATGAAGATGCGGAGCGTAGAGAAGGCGATCCTCGAGGTGTTCTCCACGAACACTCGCGCGATCGCGCTGTACGAAAAGATGGGGTTCGCGACCGAGGCGGTCCGCAAGCGGCACTACAAGATTCGCGGGCAGTACGTGGACGACGTCCACATGGCGAAGTGGCTGTGAGCCTCACGTCTTGGCGGCGACCCGTTTCGCGATCTCCGTCCCGACCTCGCTGCACTTGGCGGTGCCGCCCAAGTCGTACGTGAGGACCTTCCCCTCTCGAAGCACGGCCGCGACCGCGGACTCGACGCCCTTGGCGGCGGCGGTCAGCTTCCGATCCCCCTTGCGGTCCCCCAGCCAGTCGAGCATCATCTCCACCGCCAAAATCATCGCGACCGGGTTCACCTTGTCCTGCCCCGCGTGCTTCGGCGTCGATCCGTGGATCGGCTCGAACATCGCGTGCGCGTCCCCGATGTTCCCGCCGGCGGCTACCCCCATGCCTCCCTGCAACACCGCCGCCAAATCCGTCGCGATGTCCCCGAACTCGTTCGGCGCGACGCACACGTCGTACTGTTCCGGGGAGCGCACAATCCATTGGGTGAAGGCGTCGATGTACGCGTAGTCCCTCTCGACCTGCGGGTACTTCGCGGCGACCTCGTCGAACACCTTCCGAAACAGCTGGTCGCCCGCGGTCACGTTGGACTTATCGACGCACGTGACCCGGTGCTTTCGATCCTTCGGGGCTCCGCCGCGGCGCACCGCGAGTTCGAACGCGAAGCGGACCGCACGCTCCGCGCCTTTCCGGGTGATCACGCGGCTGTCGACCGCCAACTCGGTCGTCCCTCCGCGGGACAGGAAGCCGCGTGCGGGCGTGTACAGGCCCTCCGTGTTCTCGCGGACGACGACGAAGTCGACGAGCCCTGGCCGCCAAACCTCGCGGAACTCCTCGTGGACCTTGTGGCGCACGCCCGGGTACAGCTTCACGGGCCGCACGTTCGCGTACAGGTCGAGCCCGAACCGGAGGCCGAAGACGACGCCGGCCCCCGCCAGATCCCCGTTCGGGAGGCGCGCGTCCGGGTGGCCGACGGCCCCGAGCAGGATTGCGTCCGCGGTCTTGCACGACTGGAACGCCTCCGCCGGCCACTCCTCCCCCGTCTCGAGGTAGTACTGCCCGCCGCACGGGTACGGGAGGAGCTCGAACGAGGCACCGAAGGCCTCTTGCACGACCTTGAGGATCTTCACGCCCTCCCGCATGACCTCGGGGCCCGTGCCGTCCCCCGCGAGGAGGACGACCTTGTACGCCATCGAGGCCGCGGATGCGGTCGTCGGGTTAAGAACTTGCCCTCCGCGCCGCCAAATCCCGCTTGAGCTTCGGCACGAGCCCACCCGCCTCGAGGATTTCGAGCACGTGCGGCGGGAGCGGCCGGAACGTCAGAATTTCCCCGGAAGCCGTCTTGACCTCGCCCCTCTCCAGGTCCAACTCGATCTCCTCATTCGGCTTCACCTTCTCGTGAATGCCGGGACACTCGACGACCGGGAGCGCTTGGTTGATCGCATTCCGGAAGAAGATCCGGGCGAACGAGGGTGCCACGATCGCGGACACACCGAGGTGCGTGAACGCGAGGACCGCCTGCTCGCGGCTCGAGCCGCACCCGAAGTTCGGCCCCGCGACGACGAGGTCGCCCGGCTTGACCTCCTTCGCGAACCGCGCGTCGACGTTCTCCAGGCAGTGCTCCGCGAACACCTTCGGGTCCGTCGTGCCGAGGTACCCGGCGGTGATGATGTGGTCCGTCGAGATGTCCTCGCCGAACAGCCACACGCGGCCGCGGAAGCGGGTTTGCATCGCCGCGTCCAAAAGCGAAGTCGGCCATAAGCTTGCCGGGAGAGCGCGTGCGGTTACGCGTCGATTTGACCCCAGGATGCGTTTCCAGGGATGACGGCCGCCCATGCCGCAGTGTCTCGGATGGGCTACATTCGGGAGCTGACCCCGGAAGAAGTGCGCAAGCACAACAATCGCGCGAAGGAACTCTACCTTAGCCGGAGGCTCGTCCAGAACATCGCGGCCGTCCCCATGGATACCGAGGTCGGGCGCCTCGGGGGATACGGAAAGGACCGCGATGGCGAAGCCCAAGGCCATCGTGGAGCTTCTCCGTGCGCGGCGGATGCTGCGGTAAGCGTCTGGACCCCCGGCGGCAACGTACTTGTACTCCCACACGTCTTGAAGGCCCGCGATGACCAGTCCTTCCATGGGCATTGTCTACGCGGACGTGACAATCCTATCCGCGGACCGCACTCGCGAGGTCGAACTCCGGCTCGTCGTCGATACCGGCTCCGTGCTGACGTGGCTGCCCGGGAACGTGCTTCGACAACTCGGAATCGTTCCAACCCACACCCGGCGGTTCCGTTCAATCGAGCGGGAGACGCCGCCAAAGAGCGTAGGCGAGGCCCGAATCCGGTGCCAAGGACTTTCCGGGACGGTGCCCATTGTGTTCGGCGAAGAGGGCGACGCGTCCGTGCTGGGTGTAACCGCGTTGGAGATCCTCGGTTTGGCCGTCGACCCGAACACCGGCCGCCTGAAGCAAGAAGACGTTTCCCTCGCCCTTGCGAGCGCCTAGGCCTCGCGCGGGTCCGTAATCACGCCGTAAATCGCCGACGCCGCCAGCGTCGCCGGAGATGCGAGGTACACCTGGGCCTGCGGGCTGCCCATGCGCCCCGGATAGTTCCGGTTCGTGCTCGAGATGCACACCTCGTTCCCCGCCAAGACTCCGAGGTGACCTCCGAAGCAAGGACCGCACGTGCTCTGTGTGAACGTGCCACCGGCGTCGAGGAAGATCTCCACGAGGCCCTCCTGTATCGCTTGCCGGTAAATCCGCTGGCTCGCGGGCGTCACCTGGAGTCGCACGCCCGGCGCAACCTTTTTCCCCTTCAGAATCTCCGCCGCCAACCGCAAGTCCTCGATTCGCGCGTTCGTACACGAGCCGAGGAACGCGACGTCGATCTTCGTCCCCGCGACGTCCTCGACGGGCTTCACGTTCGCGGGGTTCGAGGGGCACGCGACCTGTGGCCCCATCCCGTCGACGTCGAACTCGTACGTCGCCTCGAACCTGGCGTCCTCGTCGGAGCCGAACGACGTGAACGGCTCTTTCGCGTGCGCCAGATACTCCTGCGCGACCTCGTCCGCCTCGATCATCCCGACCTTCGCGCCCATCTCCGTCGTCATGTTGCATAGGACGAGGCGCTCGTGCATCGGCATCGCCTTGACGGTCGGGCCGTGGAACTCGACGGCCTGGTACCGGGCGCCGTCGTCCCCCGTCGTCGCGATGACCTTCAGGATGACGTCCTTCGCGTACGTCCGGGGCCCGAGCAACCCCTCGATGAACACCTTCATCGTCTCCGGGACGCGGAGCCACACGCGGCCCGTGGCCAGGACCGCCGCCACGTCCGTCGCACCGATCCCAGCGGCGAACGCCCCGCACGCGCCGACCATGTTCGTGTGGCTGTCGCTCCCGACGATGAGCTTCCCGGGCTGGGCGTACCCGCGCTCCGCGATGAGCTGGTGGACGATGCCGTGGTCCCCGACGTCGTGGAACCGCGCGATCCCCTGCTTCTTGCAGAAGTCGCGGACCTGCTGGTGCATCTTCGCAATCTGCTCGTTCGGCGGCGGCACCCAGTGGTCGAGGGTCACCACGATCTTCGTAGGGTCCCATACCTTCGGGATCCCGATCTCGTTGAACGGCCCGAGGGCGAGGGCGAGCATCTCGTGCATGTACAGCAGGTCCACCGTGGCGTCGACAATATCCCCCGGTGCGACACGGTCCCGCCCGCTCGCCCGGGCGAGGACCTTCTCCGCCATCGTCCGATCGGCCATCGACGGCTTCCTCATGGCGCCGCGTTCTTAAATGGTTGCCCTCCCGCCAACGTTAAGCGGAACAACGCTGGTGCCTGAGGCATGGCGATCGTGCGGGATATCGGCCACATCATCCTCGAGGTCGGGGACATGGAGAAGGCGCTTCGTCTATACCGGGA
>JACQPO010000114.1 GCA_016207545.1 Methanobacteriota archaeon
ACGTCGCGGAGGCGAAGTGGTTCCCGCTCGACCGCCTGCCGCCGCGAAAGGACGTGTCCCATGGCGGCTGGGCGATCGACGTCCTGAATACGGCGTTGGGCCGCGCGAGGTAGGGGCTCAGTCCTTCGAGAGGGCCTTGTGGTCCTCGAGCACCCACTCCTCGAGTTTCTTCCGGTGCTCGTGCAGTTTCTTCGACAGCTCGGGGTCCGACAACGCGAGGATTTGCACCGCCAAGAGCGCCGCGTTCTCCCCGCGGTCGAGCCCCACGGCCGCCACGGGGATCCCCGGCGGCATCTGCACGACGGAGAGGAGCGCGTCGAGGCTCACCTTTCCGCTCACGGGGACGCCGATCACCGGTCTGGTCGTGTGCGCCGCGATTGCGCCCGGCAACGCCGCGGAGAGGCCCGCGACGGCGATGAACACCTTCGCGGTCGAGTTCTGCACGAGCGTCTTTAGGTGTTCCGGCGTCCGGTGGGCGGAGGCGACCGCGACCTCGTGGCTCACGCCGAACTGGCGGAGCATGTCCCGCGCCTTGTCGCCGACGTCTTTGTCGGACTTGCTCGCGAGGACGATGAGGACGTCGGCCATCGAGGGCCCGTAGAGTATGCGCGGGATAAAACTTTGGAGCCGCAGGGGAGAAGATATTTAATGGAGGGAGCCAGATGCAGGGCCGGCGGAGTCATGTTCGGAGGGATGCGGTTTCTTGCGCTTTTCGTGGTGACCTTCTTCACGGTTCTCGCCTTCGCACCGGCCGTCCGCGCGGACATGGGCAAGCCGTCATGGTCCATCGGCGATTACTGGGAGTACACGACGACCTTGGCGGCCCCCGGCGGCCCGGTCCAGGGAACCGGAAAGTTCCGGCTCGACGTGGTCGGCACGGATTCCGTAACCGTCGGCGCCGCCACGTACTCGACGTTCCGGGGAAGGTTGGCGATTAATGTGACGTCTGGGAGCGTCACGTACAACCTTCCGGGCGAGGCGTGGTTCCGCGAGTCGGATCTGGCGGTCGTGAAGATACAGATCACCGTGGAAGCGTTCGGCCAGTCGGCGACCTCCACCATAACGTTCGACCCGCCACAAGGCATCCAGTGGCCGCTGAGCGCGGGCAGTACATGGTCCGCGACATCGTCCGTGACCGTGAGCGTGACGGGTGGGCAGCCCGTGACCGCCCCGTCTTCTTCGGAATTCCGTGTCGAGTCGAATACCCAAGTCACGGTCCCCGCAGGCACTTTCGATACCACTCCGCTGCGCGCCTCGGACGCAAGCGGAGAGGGCGGCTACACGGTTTCGCATTTCTCGCCCGCGGCGGGAAACGCGGTTCGGGCGCAGACGTTCGACAATCAAGACCAGGAACAGGGGACAATCGAGCTCGCGAAGTACAACTACCGAGCCGCGTCGTACATCCTCGGCCTGCCGATCTGGCTATGGCTCGTTCTTCTGCTCGTCGTAGTCGTCGCAATCATCGCGGTAGCAATCTGGCGGAGGAAGCCGGCGCAGCCGATGATGCCCCCAAGCTCGCCTCCGTCCCAGCAGGCCGGATGGCCGCCGCAGGCGGAAGGCCCGCCGCCTCCGCCCCCACCGCAGCAGTTCCAGCCGCCTCGTGGTCCGCCGCCGACCCAGCCTTGAATCGCTGAAAGGGAGCGCGCTGGCGGTAGGCGAGGCAGGCGATTCCCGAAGGTGAGCTCGCTGATTCCGATCCAGGGCGCCAGCCTAGCTCTTCATGATTGCGAGCAGGAACAGCCCGATCGCTGCGCCCGCGCCGACGAACGCCGCGAGGAGGACGAGGATTGCTTGGACGATTACGTTCAAAATGCCCGCATCCACGAACCTGTCCCACGGCCCTCCGGTGCGCACGAGGAAGACCCACACGATGCCCACGATGAGGCCCGCCGCGAGCAGACCGCCCCCGATCTTGCGGCTCTTCCCACTCCCGAAGTACGCCGTGAACGCGCCCGCAATCAGCAGAACGACCGCAAACGTTAGCAACAATATGGTTACGAATGTTCCCAGGTTCGTCGCATCGATCATCTCACCTAGCCTCCTCAGAACTTGATCCCGGTGAGCGTCTTCGTGTCGATGACCCCCGGGATGGACCGAATCTTGTCGACCACGACCTGTCCCAAGACGTTGAAGTCGTTGGCCTCGACCTTCGCAATCAAGTCGTACTCCCCGAACAGCGGGTGAAGCTCCACAATCTCCTTCACCTTGAGGAGTTCGTTGTACACCTCGTGCTCCTTGGCGGGAGCGGTCGAGATGAGCACGAAGCCGATGGCCATCCCTAGGTCACCCGAGAGTCCCGAACCCGGTGATGCGAGATAAAGCTTTCCACCGAGTACGACCCAACGCGCGAATATAACGGTGGTGTCCGAAAAAGTGAGCGCGCCGCCAACCCCGAGACGGGCGGCGTCGCCATCGGGTGCGCTGCGGAGTCTCCGCACCGCGGGGTCCGACGGGGCGGGACAAAGGACTTCTCTACCGAGATTTCGTAGCGTACGTAGTCCAAGCTAGAAGTCGCGGAACCGGCGCGCGCGGTCGACGACCTCGTCCCACGTCGGAATCCGCGACTGCGTGCCCCGGGCTTCGATCACGAAGCTCGCGGTCGCGCTGCCGAGCAGACCGCAGCGGGCGGGCTCATACCCTCGGCTCAGGCCCGCGTAGTAGCCCGCCCGGTACGCGTCCCCGGCCCCCGTGATGTCGATGACCTTCCGCGGCGGGACCCGCGGGATCGCGTGGCGCCCCCCCGCACGGGTGAGCACGAGGCTGCCGCGTCGCCCGCGGGTGACCACGACGTGCTCCACGAACCGGAGGAGGTCCTCCGGCTTCCGCACGCCCGCGAGCCGGATTGCGACCCGCAATTCCGTCTCGTTCCCGAAAAACAGGTGGGCCTTTCGGAGGAGGGGCAGGAACGTCGTCCGCGTGTACGCGTACGTAATCTCCTGCGAAGGGTCGAAGGCGATCACCTTGCCCAGTTTCGCCGCCAGGCGCGCGACCTTCGTGTGGTGCCGCGGCCGCCCCGTGCCGAGGTGGACGACCTGGGCCGTCCGGACCGTGTGGTCGGGGATTGGGTGGCGGTGGGCCTCCCACATGGGGCCTTGGTCGATCACGGTCGCCTGGTCGCCTTTCGGGTCCGTGAAGATCCACGCGGACGGGGTCGAGGCTCCCGGCACCGTCCGCAAGTCCGTGAGGTCGACGCCGTCCCGCTCGAGCGCCTGGCGGTAGTCCGCGGGGAAATCCTCCCCGACGAGCGATGCCAGGGCCGTGCGGACCCCGAGGCGGGCCGCGATCCGTGCGATGTTCCCGCCCGTTCCGCCGAAGTACGTATTCCGGCCGAGAATCCGCACGGTCGTGTTCGGGACGGGCAGTCGCGGCATGGTGAGGATGTGGTCGAGCACGACGTGGCCGAACACGCCGAGGTAGTTGCTCACCGCCAATCTGCAAGCCCCCGTTGCACGTCCCCGAAATCGCGGAACGGAACGAACCCGCGCTCGTGTTTCCGGCACAACGCCGCCAAGTCGTCCTTCGCGAACACGAGGTCCGCCTCGAGCGCGGGACAGATGTCCGAGATGCCGTTGCCCACGTACGCGACGCGGTATCCGCGCGCACGCAGCTCGAGGACGCGTCCCATCTTGCACGTGCCGCACAACGTGCACGTGGGATCTCCGTACGGATGGGTAAGCGTGATGCGGTCGCCGTCAAACGACGCGGCGTTCGTCCGGAACGGGATGTCGAGCCCCCATCGGTCGAGGAGGTGGAGGAGGTACGCGTCGAACCCCTCGCTCACGATCTCCACGTGGATCTTCTGCCTGCGACAAAATGAGAGGAACGGCGGGAACGTCGGGTCGAGCCGCGCGAGTCGCTCCGCGGCGGTGAGGACTTCCTCCTTCGTCGCGCGGACGAGCGCGAATTCGCGGCGCAACGTTTCGCGCGTCCCGATGCGCTCGTGGAGCCGCTCGATTTCCCGCCACGCGTCGCCCGTGAACTCCTGGAGGAGGAGTTCCGCGACGTCCTCCTTCGTGATCGTCCCGTCGAAGTCGGAGAGGACCGCGATCACCGGACCCACTCCTCGACGATTGCTGCGACCTCGCGGAGGCTCCGCACGGCCCGGTCCGCCTCCGGCGCGGGCTCCCCCGTGCGCGCGAGGTGGATTGCCCGCATCCCCAGCGCCTTCGCCCCCCTCACGTCGCGGACCGGGGAGTCGCCGACGTACACGGCTTCCCCCGGACGACATCCCGCCTTTTGGAGCGCGAGGCGGAACGCCTTCGGGTTCGGCTTGCCGACGCCGACCTCTTCGGACGTCGTGATCGAATCGAACCGACTCCGAAAGCCGATGATCCCGAGGGCGAAGTCCATGAAGTCGATGTCGACGTCGGACAGGACGCCGAGGTGGAGGCCCCGCGCGGCGAGGCGGTTGAGACATTCCGCGGCGTCCGGGTACGGGCGCAACACCTCCGTGTGGGCGTCCAGGTACCGCCGCCAAAACCGGTCCCACGCCTCGTCCGTCGGTTCGCGACCATACCGCCGGAGCAGGCGTTCGAACGATTGGCGGGTGAGGTCCCGGAGCGGCCGCCATGCGTCCGGCTGGCCGTTCCAGTACGGCGCCATGAACTCTATGTGTTGCCGCCAGAGCGCCTCGCGGTCCACGGGGAGCCCCCACGTCTCCGCGAACCAGGCGAACGCGCGGCGGTGGGCCTCGTCGTCCGTGGCCGTGTCGAGGAGCGTGCCGCCGAAGTCGAAGAGGACTGCGCGGATCCGCATCGTGTGCCTCACGTCCCTTCGGTCCACGACTGCAAGTACTCCTTCTGCGCGGCGCTGAGCGCGTCGATCTCGATGCCCATCGCCCGCAGCTTGAGGCGCGCGACCTTCTCGTCGAGCTCCCGCGGGACGGGATGGACGCGCGGCGGCATCGCCTTGCCCGATTTCGCGAGCAGTTCCGTGCACAGCGCCTGGATTGAGAAGCTCATGTCCATGATCTCCACGGGGTGGCCCTGTCCCGCCGCGAGGTTCACGAGCCGCCCTTCCCCGATCACGTACACCTTCTTCCCGCCCCGGAGCGCGTACTCGTCGACGTACTCGCGGACCCTCCGTTTCCTCGCCGCGAGCCGCTCGAGGTCGCGCATGCTCACCTCGACGTTGAAATGGCCCGCGTTCGCGAGGACGCACCCGTCCTTTACGAGCCGCAAGTCCTTCGCGGTGACGACCTCCTTGTCCCCCGTGGCGGTAATGATGAAGTCCGCGTCACGCGCGGCCTGCTCCATCGTCATGACCTCGAATCCGTCGAGCTTGGCCTCGATCGCTCGGACGGGATCGACCTCCGTGACGACGACGTGTGCGCCCATGCCGCGCGCCCGCGTCGCGATGCCCCGCCCGCACCAACCGTACCCCGCGACGACGAACCGTTTCCCCGCGAGGAGAAGGTTCGTGGCGGTGAGGAGGCCGTCGATGACGCTTTGGCCCGTCCCATATCGGTTGTCGAACAGGTACTTCATATGGGCGTCGTTCACGCTGATCACGGGGAACGCGAGCTGCCCCGCGCGCTCCATCGCGCGCACCCGGAGGACGCCGGTCGTCGTCTCCTCGTTTCCTCCGATCACGTCGGGCAACACCTCCCGGCGATTCGTGTGGAGCCGGTAGATGAGGTCCGCCCCGTCATCGATCACGATGTGCGGCCGAAGGTCGAGGACCTTGTGCAAGTACTCGTCGTACTGCTTCTCCGTCTCCCCTTTCTTCGCGAACGTCTCGAGCCCGTCCGCGCGGAGGGCGGCGACGACGGAGTCGTCCGTGCTCAGCGGGTTGCACGAGGCGAGCCGGACCTTCGCCCCGGCGTCCCTCAACGTGAGGGCCAGCACGCCGGTCTTCGCCTCTACGTGGAGCGCCATTCCAACGCGGAGTCCGCGGAGGGGCTTGCGGCGCACCAAGCTCCGCCGGATCGCCGCGAGGACATCCATGTGGGCCTTCGCCCAGGCGAGCCGATTCCGCCCGCGCTCTTCGAGGTCCGACACGGAGGCCGCCGATGCTCCGAGGCCTACATCTAGTTTCGGCTGGGCTCTGCCCCGTGTCAACTCCCCGCCGCGCGGTCGCGGAGAAATGCGCGCAGTCGGTGGCGGTCCGGTACGGTCCCCTGATGGTACATCCGATCCGCGACGACGACCACAGGCGGATGCCAGCCGCCGACCGCGAGGGCGCGGAACACGTTGTTCAGCCACGGCTTCACGACGACCTCGACCCGGTCCTCGAGCCCCTCCTCTTTCACCGCGTCATGGACGGCGCGCACGGTGAGGTCGCACTCCCGGCACAGCTTCGGAGAGACGCGGAGGAACAGCTGCTTCCCGGTAATCGTGTAGACGGTGACGCGAAGCTTCCTCACGGACGCACCGTTCCGACGAGGACCGCGTAGCCGAGATACCCGTCGCGGTACAGATCGCGCGCCTCGTCGAGCAAATCTGCAATCTCCTGAATCGTATACCGGCCGACGCGCACGCCCGCGAGGCCCACGCCCATCGCCCGTTGCGCGAGGTCTCGCAAGGAGTCGAGCATGTTCGCCATCGCCCAGGACGCATTCTCCACACGGTCGACGCGAACGCCGGCCGCCTCGAGGATCTCGCGGTAACGGTCCACGGGCTTGGCGGTCGCGAGGCACGCCACCGCCGCCAAGGCGCCGCGCAACGCATCGCTCAGCGGAGCGTTCGCGGCCAACGTGACGTCGGAGAGGCCGATCCTCGCTCCGGGGTTCATGGTCCGCACGACCTCGCGCATCGCTTCCGTCTCGTCCCCGAACAGGCACAGAGAGCACTCGCAAATCGCGGCATCGAACGCGTGGGCGCGGAACGGAAGCCGGGTTGCTTCCCCAGCGAAGAAGGCAGTATCGTATCCTCTCGCGACGACGCGAGCGCGGAACGCGGCGATTGGGTTCACGTCAATGCCGACGACGGACCAGCCGAACCGCTCCGCGAGGTATCGAGCGCTTGCCCCCGGGCCGCACGCGACGTCGAGGACGCGAGCGCCCCGCGGGACGCGCATGAGACCCGCGAGGCGGCCCGTGAGGTCGAGGCCCCCGGGATGGTACGAGGAGCCGAACACGTACGTGAGGGCGTCCCACGCGTAGAACTGCCCCGCGAGCGTCGGCAAGTCCGTCACGGCGCGCGACCTCCGTTCGGCCGGTACAGGATGTTGTAGTTGCAGAACGGGATGATCCTCCCGTCCGGGAAGATTTCGTGGATGCAGCACTTCTTCGCGCAACGCAGGTCGAAGTTCCACTCGTCGCAGAACGCGAAGACGCCGATCAGCTTCACCCGTTCCTTGATCGCGTCGAGATCGAGCGGAATGTTGCAAGCGACGCACAGGTTCCTCGCGATCGCGTCCGACCCGGGCACCGCGGAGCTGCTGTACACCTTCTCGAGTGCGCTCTGAATCGCCGCTTGGGTCGGGTTTGGGAGGACGCGATTCTCGATGTAGTCTAGATATTCGTCGATGTTCACGAGCCGCGGGATGGGGATGAGTTGCCCGTTGTCGCGAACCCAGACGTACGTGACCGCGCTGCTCGGCGGCCACGGGCAAGGGACGGGGAAGAAATCGTCCATGCGGAAGAGGCCGTCCGTCCCTTCTTCGACAAGGCGAAGCACGTCCGCGACCGTGATCCGTTCTTCGGGCTGTGGCGGCAGGCACCGACCGACGAACGTCGTCGGCTGAAACAGGACGCCGCGGATCGCGGGGTGCCCCATCGCGTACCGCACGATGGAACCGACCTCTCGCCCGTTCACGCCCCGGTATACGGTCGGCACGAGGATGACGTCGAGCCCCGCCCGACGGCAGTTCTCGATCGCCCGCGCCTTCGCCGCGCGGAGGTCGACGCCGCGGAGCGCCTCGTGCGTGTGCCGCGAGAACCCGTCGAATTGCAGGTAGATGTACGGCCTGTACGGCGCCAGTTCGCGGACGAACGCATCGTCCTGCAGGCGGAGGCCGTTCGTGTTGATCGTCACGTACGGGATTCCCTTGCGTTGCGCCATCGCGACGATGTCCACGATCTCCGGGTGGATCGTGGGTTCCCCGCCGCTGAGCATGAGGACCTCGGGGGACCCCTCGCACCGCACGAAGTTGTCGATTGCGGCCTCGCACTCCGCGAGCGTCAGGAAGTGTGTCCGTTGTGGCGATGAGTCCGCGAAGCACACAGGGCACGTCAGGTTACACTTCTGCGTGATCTCCAGGATGCCGAGGCACGTGTGCTGCTGATGGTCCGGGCACAGGCCACAGTCGAACGGACAGCCGCGCTCTACCTGCGTCGTGAACGCGAGGGGCTTCGTCCCCGCCTTGTTGTACCGGAGGGCCTTTCGATAGTACGTGGCGTCCGAGGAGAGGAGCGTCTCGAAGTCCCCGTGGACCTCGCACGTCCGCCGGATGTACACGGCGCCGGACCGTTCGACGACTTGTGCGGGAAGGAGGGATTTGCAGTGCGGGCACAGACTCGCGGTGCGCGCCAGTTCCACGGATGTCGACCGCGCACCTTCGGTGGGCTGGGATCCCTTTGCGACCTCGAGCACGACCGTCATCTCCCGGATTCGCGCGCCGCGTATATCCGTTCCCCCCAATCAGACCACAATTGAACGGTTCGAGGCGCAACGTTTCATAGGTCCTCCGCAGATGCGTTGCCGGGGATTGAATGGCGCGCATCCAGGTGATCGACGAGGGCGGGGCGCAGGGACTGCTCAAAGACGTGTATGCGGAGGTTGCCGGCGCCCGCGGCAGTGTTGCGAACGTGTTCAAGATTGAGAGCCTCAACGCCGCGGTCATGCGCGCGCACCTGAACTTCTACATGTCGATCATGTACGGGAAGTCCGGGCTGTCCCGCCAGCAGCGGGAGATGGTCGCGGTGACGGTCTCGAACGCGAACGGGTGTGCATATTGCACGACGCACCACACGGAGGCGCTGTCGAAGTATCTGAAGGACGAGGAGGCGCTTCGAGCGATCAAGACGGACTACGGCACCGCGCCCATCAGGCTGAAGGAGAAGGCGATGCTCGCGTACGCCCTCAAGGTCACGAAATCGCCCGCGGCGGTGAGCGATGCGGACGTCGCGAAGCTTCGCGAGGTCGGCTTCTCGGAAGCGGACATCCTCGACATCACGTTCGTCGCGAGCTACTTCAATTTCGTGAACCGGCTCGTCCTCAGCCTCGGCGTCGACCTCGAAACCCCGGAGCGGCGCGTATACCGGTACTAGAACGCGATCTTGACGTTCTTCACGGGGCCGGAGGCGACCCAAGAGCACGCGTCCGGGTCGAAGTACGCGATCGCCATCTTCCGGACGGCGTCCGGATCGACCCCGCGGACGATGGACGGAAATCGCTCCAGGTAGTCCACGCCCAGTCCGTAGTACTCGATGTCGTGAAGGGCGGCTGCGTACTCCGGGTTTCGCTCGAGGGTCACCTGCAGGGCGCCCACGAGGTGCGTCTTCCCGTCCTCGATTTCCGTGTCCGTGAACGGCTCCCGCTCGAGCCGCCCCATCTCCGCGCGGATCGCCTCGACCGCCTTGGCGAGGTTCCTCGGGTTCACGCCCGCGTTCAGGAACCAGTGGCCGCCCGCGAGGCGGGCCTCGAGGGAGCTGAACGAGTAGTACGCGAGGCCGAGGGTGTCCCGTACGGTCTGCCCGAGGCGGCCGTACAGCCCGATGCGGCCGAACAAGAGGTTCGCGAGGTGGAGCGCGTAGTAGTCCGGATGATTCCGGGGCACCGCCACACGGCCGGCGACGAAGTCCGCCTGGGACTTGTGGGGCATCGGGACGACCGCGCTCGCGCGCTTCTCCCGTTTCGGTGGCGGCAGCGGCTTTGGCGGCGCGCCCGCATCGATGGATTCGAAGATTTTCGCGACGGTGCTTCGGAACGTCTCCGCGTCGAGGTCGCCGCTGAAGCCAAACACCATACCCGCGGCCCCGTACTGGGCGTCGTGGAACGCCCGCACGGCCTTCCGGTCGACCCGCCCGACGCTCCGCTCGTCCCCTTTCGGATCGCGCCCGTACGGATGGTCCCGCGAGTACACGAGCTCGAACAGCCGTCGCGTGGCTGCGCGGCGCGTGTCATCCTGCTGCGCGCGGATGTCGCTCAACACCTCTCCGCGCACCTTCTCGAGCTCCGCCTGCGGGAGGGAAGGCTCCGTGAGGGATTCGACGAGGATTCCCAGCGTCGTCTTCAATGTCTCCCGCGTGCAGCGCCCGTAAACCGCGACGTTCTCCTCTGCGTTCGCGACGGACAGCGCGGCGCCGATGTTCTCGATCGCGTCCGCGACTTGGGCCGAGGTCCGCCGCCTCGTGCCGCGGGGCAGGAGGCGTGCCGTGAACTCCGCGACGCCCGGCGCGCCGTATGCGGAGCCCGCTCGGACGCTGCCGCGAAACGCAATGGACGGGTTCGTGTGGTCCTTGTGCAGCAGCAGGACGGCGCCGTTGGCGAGGGCGAGGCGCAGAGGTTGCATCACGATTCCCTCCGCGCGAGGAACGTGCACACGGATCGGTTGTCCTCGGGGAAGTACGTCCGCGCCACCCGTTGCACGTCCTTTGGCGTCACGGATTGGCACCGTGCCAAGAGTTCGTCGAGGATCCGGTGGCCCGCGATCACCTCGAACCACGTGAGCATGAGGCCCTGCGCGGTCGGCCCGTCCAGGTCGTACCCGGTCCACGCGCGCATCTGTCGCAATGCGCGGACCATTTCCTCCTTCGCGGGCGGCTTGTCCCGCAGCGTCTCGATTTCCGTGTACGTGGCTTTCTCGACCTTGGCGGGATCGACGCCCTCCCGCACCGTCGCCTCGATCAGGAACAGCCCCGGGTCGGCGCGCATCGCGTGTTGCGCGGACACCTCCGTCGCGAGCTTCTTGTCCACGAGGCCGCGGTACAGGCGGTTGCTCCGGTACACGAATTGCGATCCGAAGGGGGAGAATCCCTTCCACCCGCCGAGGATCGACTGCAGGACGAGCAGGGGCGCGGTGTCCTCGTGCCGAAGCTCCGGGACGCGGTAGCCGATGAGGAGGTGATCCTGCGTGCCCGGCCGTCGCACCACGCTGCGCCGTTCGCCCTCTTGCCGCGGCTCTTGTGCCTCTGGCGGCTTCGTCTGCTTCTCCGGCCGGAAGTCGCCGAAGTACGCGTTCACGTTCTCCATCGCCTCCCGTTCCGAGAAACGGCCGGTGAGCACGAGGACCGCGTTGTTCGGGGCGTAGTGTTCGAGGTAGTACGTGTACAGCTCCTCGCGCGTCATCCGTTCGAGGTCCGTCTTCCATCCGATGACGGGCCAGTGGTACGGGTGGATGTGGAACGCGACCTGCCACAGTTCCTCGGACAAGAGGATTTTCGGGTTGTTCTCCCCGCCCTCGCGCTCGCTGATGATCACGCCCCGCTCCGCCTCCGTTTCCGGCGGATCGAACGCGGCGTTCCGCATCCGCTCCGCCTCGATCATGAGCCCCGTGTCCAGGTGGTCCGGCGGCAACGTCTCGAAGTACGCGGTCAAGTCCGCGTCCGTGAAGCCGTTGAACTTCCCGCCGAGGCGGCCCACGATCGCGTCGATGTCGCCCTTCTTCAGCTTCCCGCCACCCTTGAACAACATGTGCTCGACCCAGTGGGTCGCGCCCGTGACGCCGGGACGCTCGTGTCGCGAGCCGACCTTGTAGCCGACCCACACGGAGACGGCGGGCGCCTCCGGGAGGGGACGTAGGAGC
>JACQPO010000117.1 GCA_016207545.1 Methanobacteriota archaeon
CGCGAAGAAGGGACGCGACGAGGAGCTGTTGGCGGCGCTCGCGAAGGGCGAGCTCGCGGAGGAGGAGATCGATCCGCAAGTGCTTGTAATGCTGAAGTCCCGCCAGAACCTGCTCAAGGAGAAGGAGGCGGTCCGGCGGGAACTGCGCCTCACCGCGAAGGGGGCGGACGCCGCGCAACGGCTTGCGGAGCAGGTGTCCCGGGAGCGGAACGTCCCCGTCGACGACGTGCTGAAGATCGTAGACGAGGTGTTCGTGGAGGTCTCCCAGGTGACGCCGGAGTTCCTCCAGACGGGAAAATGGCGAGAGGCGTCCTACCGGAAGTACGACATCCGCGCGTTCGCGCCCACGCCGTACGGGGGCAAACGCCACCCGCTGTCCCAACACCTCGACCGGGTGCGCCGGATCATGTTGTCGATGGGTTTCACGGAGGTCGAGGGCGACTTCGTCGTCCCCGCGTTCTGGGCGTTCGACGCGCTGTTCCAGCCGCAGGACCACCCCGCGCGGGATATGCTCGACACGTACTACCTCGACCATCGCCCGCTGCCCCTTCCCGCGGACGACGTCGTCCGCCGCGTCGCGGACATGCACGAGACGGGCGGCGGGATCAGCAAGGGCTGGCGATACCGGTGGAGCCGCGAGGAGGCCGCGAAGGCGATCCTGCGGCCGCACACGACCGCGGACACGATCGCCTACCTCGCCGCACACCCGAAGCCGCCCGTGAAGGCGTTCATCATCGGCCGCAACTTCCGGCGGGACGCGATCACGTGGAAGAGCCTGCCGGAGTTCCATCAGGTCGAGGGCGTCGTCATGGAGGAGGGCGCGAACCTCTCCATGCTCATCGGGATCCTCAAGGAGTTCTACCGCCGGATGGGCGCGGAGGACGTGCGCGTCCGTCCCGGATACTTCCCGTACACGGAGCCGAGCCTCGAGCCGGAGATTCGGTTCAACGGGCGCTGGATGGAGATGGGCGGCGCGGGCATCTTCCGTCCGGAGGTCACGAAGCCGCTCGGGATCGAGCATCCCGTGCTCGCGTGGGGCCTTGGCCTCGAACGGCTCGTGATGGCGATCGAGGAAATCCCGGACATCCGCCGGCTGTACCTAAGCGACCTCGACTGGCTGCGGACCGCGCGGCTCGTCCGATAACCCCGTTCCGCGGACGAACCGACCGTAGCCGAGATGACGGTCCCCCAATCGCAGGGAACCTCTCTACGGTTGCGGCGACGCCGCCTGCAACTGCAGCGAACGCTGCCGCGACCGGAGAGGCTTCCCCTGCAGTTGCAGAGTCTCCCCACGCAACTGTCCGAGCGCGCGCCGCAATTGCAGAGGACTCCGCTACAACTGTAGAGACGCTCGTACGAGTCATAGAGGCTCTCCCTGCAACTGCCCGGCCGGCTGCCCTAATTGTAGAGGGTTTCTCTGCAACTGTCCGAGCACTTGCCGCAACTGCAAAAGATTCCTCTACAATGGCGGCGAACCTCTTCGTAGATGGAGGAAGGGCCGCCACAGGGGTCGGATGCTAAGACGCCGTCGCGGCCACGGGTCGACGCGACCGCGGGAAGACCCTCCGGTCATCGGGATTTCGCGGCGCTGCTAGCGTTCGTCGCTTATGTAATTCGGACCGGAAACCTCTTAACGCTGCACGGGGCATCCGGCCCGCGATTCCGATGCCGTCCGCAGAGGAGGAGATCACGGCGGGCGAAGTGGCCCTTGGGAGGCTCGACTACGAGGCCGCCTTCAAGCACTTCGACAAGGCGACGAAGCTCGACGCGAAGAACCCGGTCGCCTACTTCGGCAAGGCGGAGTCCGCCCTTGGGATCGCGACGGTCGGCGCGGACGACATCCTCGGCTGGTACCGGAAGGCGATTGAGCTCGATCCGAACAACCCCCAGTTCCACGAAGCCCTCGCGTCCCAGTGCATGGACCTCGGGCGGTTCAACGAGGCGGAGCAGGCGTACACGAAGGCCGCGGAGCTCGACCGGGACAACGCCCCCTTCTACTACACGGAGTTCGCGATCCACTACCGCAACAAGGCGCCCGTGATCATGGAGCAGTTCTTGGACGACAAGACGCGGGACATGATCGCGCAGAAGGCGCTGAGCTACGCGCTGAAGGCGCTCAACATGGACCGGGAAGAGGCGAAGCGCCTCCTGTAGTCACGCGCGGCGCGCGCCCCCGGCCCGGCGGCCTTGGCGGCACGACTCGCACAGCTGGTGCGCGGGGTCGAGGTGGACGATGCACGTGGGCCGCCCGCACTGGAAACAGTTCGCGAGCGCGGGACGCGGGCACAGGTGACACAGGCCGAGGACCGCCACGGCCACGCATCCGGACGACGGCGGTTAAAGGTGTCGCACGTCACCGCTCGCGGAGTTCCCCGAGGGTCGCGACCCGCTCCGCGACCGCGTTGTGCTTGTGGATTGACTCCTCGCTCTCGCTCTTGACCTTGACCACGACGTCGTCCGGCAGGTCCTTGTGCGCATCGAGGACGCGGCCGAGCACCTCGCGCACGACGTCCTCCACGAACCGCGGGCGGGCGTGCGCCCGCTCGACGAGACGGCCCTCATCGGGCCGCTTGAGCACCTCGTACGTCGGCGCGCTCATGGAGGCCTCGACGATCTCGATTAGGTCGTCCGCCTCGATGTCGTGTCCGTCCGGCTCCTCGAGGACGAGGGACGTCCGGTTCCGCTGGTTGTGCGTGATGATCGGAACCCCTTTCAGCGACGCGTAGACGGGGTTGTCCTCCCGAATCGTCTCCATCGCGCACGGGCACGCGGTCATGCCGACAACCTCGACGCCGATCGACTTCCGCACCTCGATCCGGCCGGCCCGGCGCGCGTTTGCCCGGGCCACGAGCTTGAACGCCTCCAAGCCCTTCCGGCCCATCGGCGTGACCTTCTCCAGGAAGTAGTCCGCGCGCGCCCACACCTCCCCGTGGGTCGCGTACTCGTGCTTCTCGATGAGCTTCACGCAGATCTTCGCCGCCAGGTCCTCGAGGGAGTACACGGGGTTCCGCACGGTCTCGTCCACGATCTCCGTGATCGCCTCGAGGTTTCGGGACAGGTGGGCCCCGCGCCGGTCCCACGGGAGGTCCACGAACACGTCGAACGTCGCGGTCAGGGTCACGACCTTGTTCGGCCGCGCGACCTGCACGGGCTTGATCACGCTCGTGACGCCGACCTTCGTAAGCCGGAACCCGTTCTCGATCCGGCCGCTTTGCACGTCGGGTATACGGGGTCCCCCCGGGGCCTAGCGGACGCTCCGACTTAAACCTTCCATGGCTCGTTCGCCGACGATTTGGACGACGACGTCCCGGTTCCGCGGCCGCGTGTCGAGCTCCACGAGCACGAGTTGTTGCCACGTGCCCAGCAGGGGTTCGCCGCCGCCAACGGGGAACGTCACGGAAGGGCCGAGGAGGGTCGCCCGGAGGTGGCTGTGGCCGTTCGCGTCGCCCCACCGCTTCTCGTGCTCGTACGGTAGGCCCTTGGGCACGAGTCGCTCGAGCGCCGCGGGCAGGTCCGTCTCCATGAGGCCCGGCTCGAACTCGTTCGCGACGATCGCCGCCGTGCTCGCGGGGGTGAACACGCACGCGATCCCCTCGCGGACGCGGGATGCGCGCACGATCTTCGCGACCCGTTCCGTGATGTCGATCGTCTGGACCTCCCCCTTCGTCTCCACGGAGAACGACGCGCGGTACGCGACCATGGTCGTGCGACACGGGGCGCGGCAGAAATCCTTTTCGTTGAGCGGGAAAGAAAAGGGCGGCAGCGGGAGCCACCGCCCTGGTTGGGGGGGAGGAGTTCAGCGTAAGCCGATGAAGCCGGTCGCGTCGAACGCGACGGGCTCGAACCGCGACGCGGCCTCGATGACGGGGGTCGCGACGTGGACGGGGAGCGACGCGGGCTCCTCCTGAAGTTCCCGCGCGACGTTCTCCACCTCCTCGATGACGGTCGTCAGCACCGCCGCGGACAAGTGCTCGAGCACGCCCTCGATGATCGTGATCACGAGCTGGTTCACGAACGCGAACGCCTGTCGCAAGGGCAGGTCCGCCCCGAGCTTCTCGAGGTTGTTGTTGTCGAGCACGACGACGGAGTCGCACACGGCCCGAAGGGCCGCGAGTCCTTCCACGGCCGCCTCCGCGCGTCCTTCCGCCTGGAACGGGAGGATCGCGATCGCGACGACGTGGGCGCCCGCATCCCGGGCGGCCTCCGCGACCACCGGGGCGGAGCCCGTCCCCGTGCCGCCGCCAAGGCCCGTGACGAGGAACACGATGTCCGACGTGGCCGCCGATTGGAGCAGGTCCCGCGACGCTTCCGCCGCGTACCGCGCGAGCACGGGGTCACCGTCAATCGCGACGCCCTGGGCGAGGAGGATGCGCACGTCCGCGCGCGTCCGCTCGAGCGCGCCCGCGTCCGTGTTCACGGCCAGCGTGTCGACGCCCTCGAGTCCCTTCTCGTACACCTCGCTCACGACGTTGCAACCCGCGCCGCCGCACCCCGCGACGAGGATGCGAGGATCCAGTTCCACGCCCTCCCGCGTTGCGATGCCTGCGTCCGCGCTCTCCCTGGGTACCATTCCGTTGCCTCCGCGCTGCGCTCCGGTCCCGGCCCCTCGGGGGTCGGGGGGAGCCAGGGGGCCCGCACGGGTCCCGGAAGGTGTGCATCCCATCCCTTCTGACGGCTCCGTGGCGCATCCAGCGCCGGATCAGGGTGCAGACCCTCTGGCTCTCCACGTCTCGACGGCCTTCACTTCGACACGACCTCGTCCCGGTCGCCCATTTTCAGCTCGATGTGCTCGCCCTTCGCCTTCTTCAGTTCCAGCTTCGTCGTCTGGAACTCCTTGATTCGTTCCGCGTCGTAGTGCTCCCGGAGGGCCTGAACGATCGCGTCTTGGCGGTCGTTGAAGTACCCTTCCGACACGAGGTGGTCGATCGCCTCAAGGACCCGCGCCGGGATCCGGATCGAGACCTGGTTCCCGCCATGGGTCACCGAGTCGATGAACGACTGGACGGCGTTCCGGCACAGCTGGCTGCGGTTCCGGAACTCCGGGTGTCCCTCGAGGAACGCGTCGATCAGCTGGAGGTTATCCTTCTCCAGCCGCAACGTGATCCGCTCGTTCTCGTCGTCCATTGGGCAGCACCTCGCCGCGCCGGGGTATGACGCGAGTCATACCGAGGTTAGGCGCATTGAGACGTGTGCGGGGGCGATGTACAAGTTCGCTATAAATAGGTTTTGTCAAAAATATGACGAGATATGACAACAAGCCTCGCGTCCGTGCCGTGAGCTTGCGCCGAACGTCCGTGCGATAATTATCTGTCACACGGAATATTTCTCGCGCGCTCCCGATAGATTGCCGCCAACGCGAAAGCTTTTACCGGTCCCACCTTTACGCGCCCCGTGGCGGCGCCTCCCTACGATCCCATGGTTGTGGAGCCGAAGTGGCAGCGCGCGTGGGAGGAGGCCGGCGTGTATCGGGCCCGCGCAGCGCCGGGGCGGCCGAAGTTCTACGCGACTGTGCCGTACCCGTACGTGAACAGTTACCAGCACCTCGGCTTCGGCGTCGCGTTCCTCCGCGCGGAGTTCCTCGCGCGGTACAAGCGCATGACGGGCCACAACGTCCTCATGCCGCAGGCGTTCCACTGCACGGGCCTCCCGATCCTGGGCGCCGCGAGGAGGGTCGCGGAGGGCGAGCCCCGCCAGCTCGCGATCCTGCGGGAGATGGGAGTCCCCGAGGAGGAGATCCCGAAATTCGGAGACCCGCTCCACTGGATCGACGTGTTCCCGCAGGCGACGATGGACGACCTGAAGAGCCTCGGGGCGGCGGTCGACTGGTCCCGCTCCTTCATCACGACACACCTGAACCCGCCGTACGACGCGTTCGTGAAGTGGCAGTTCCGGCGGTTGCGGGACAAGGGGTACGTCGAGATAGGGACCCACGAGGTCATCTGGTGCCCGCGGGACGGCGCGCCGATCGGGGACCACGACCGGCTCGAGGGCGAGGGCGTCCAGCCCGTCGAGTTCACGCTCCTGAAGTTTCCGCTGGCGGACGCGTTTCTCGTCGCCGCCACCCTGCGGCCGGAGACCGTGTACGGGCAGACGAACCTGTGGGTGGACCCGGACGTCGCCTACGTGCGGGCGCGGGTGGACGGGGAGCCTTGGATCGTGAACCGCCTGGCGGCGATGAAACTGGGCGAGCAAGGGCATCGGGTCGAAGTCCTCGGGGAGGTCCGCGGACGCGACCTCGTCGGCAGGGATGTGCTCGCCCCGGGCGTCGAGCAGATGGTTCCGATCTTGCCGAGCAAGTTCCTGGAGCAGAACCGCGGCACCGGGATCGTGACGAGCGTGCCCTCCGATGCGCCCGACGACTGGATGGCGGTTCAGGACTTGCAGCGGGACGCGGCGCAGATCCGCGCGTTCGGCCTCGACGCCGCCACGATCGCCGGGATTCGTCCGATTCCAATCATCCGCAGCGAAGGCTGGGGCCCGCTCCCCGCGGTCGAAATCTGCGAGCGCATGGGGATTGCGAGCCAGATGGACCGCGAGAAGTTGCAGGCCGCGAAGGAGGAGATCTACCGCACGGGCTACTACACGGGGGTCATGACGGAGGCCGCGGGCCCGTACGTGGGCGTGCGCGTGGAGGAAGCGAAGGACCGGATCAAGGCGGATCTGATCGCCGCCGGCCGCGCGTCGACGATGTGGGAGCCCGCGGAGGAGGTCGTCTGCCGGTGCGCGACCCCCGCGATCGTGAAGATCGTCGACAACCAGTGGTTCCTCCGGTACGGGGACCCCGGCTGGAAGGACGTCGCCCACGAGGCCCTCGACCGCATGGGGCTGTACCCGGAGGCCGTGCGGAAGCAGTTCCACTACACGATCGACTGGCTGCGGGACTGGGCCTGCGCGCACCACCAGGGGCTCGGCACGAAGCTGCCGTGGGACAACCATTGGGTCATCGAGTCTCTCTCCGACTCCACGGTGTACATGGCGTACTATACGATTGCGCACGCGTTGCAGGGGGGCAAGCTGCGGTCCGACGTCCCCTGGGCCCAGCGGCTGAACGACGCGTTCTTCGACTACGTCTTCTACGGCAAGGGCGACCCCGCCGCAATCGCGCGCGAGGTTGGCACGGATGCCGCCACGCTTGAGGCTCTCCGCATGGAGTTCCTGTACTGGTACCCGCTCGACTTGCGCCACACGGGGAAGGACCTCGTGCAGAACCACATGACGTTCTGCGTGTTCAACCACATCGCGATGTTCCCGCCGGAGCACTGGCCCCGCGGCTTCGGCGTCATCGGCCACGTCAGCCTCGGCGGGGAGAAGATGTCGAAGTCGAAGGGGAACGTGTGGTTCATCCGCGCGGCGGTCGAGGAGTGGGGTGCGGACACCGTCCGGCTCATGGTCGCGAACGCCGGGGACGGATTGGACGATCCGCGGCTCGACCTGCAGTTCGCGGAGTCGATCCGGGACCGGATTGGCTCGTGGTTCGCCTTCGCGACGTCGCCCGGCGAAACGACGGAGCAGGGGACACCCCTCGACCGATGGTTCCTGTCCCTCCTGAACCGGTCCGTGCGGGGGGCGCGGACGGCGATGGAGGCGATGGAGTTCCGGGCCGCGCTCCGCGCCGGGTTCTTCGAGCTTCAAACGGCGTGGGTCTGGTACGCGACCCGCGTCCCGGTGCCAAACCACGCGGTGCGGGAGCGGTTCGTCGAGACGCAGACGTTGCTGCTCGCGCCGTTCGCCCCCCACGTGTGCGAGGAGATATGGCACCGGATCGGCAGATCGGGGTTCGTCGTGGCGGCGCCGTATCCCGAGCCGCAGGCCTCCGAGATTGACCCCGCTGCGGAGGCGGCGGAATCGTTCCTGCGTGCGACGTTGGCGGACATCCGGGAAATCCTGAAGGTCACGCGCATCGCGCCGAAGCGCGTGACCCTGTTCGTCGCGGCTGCGTGGAAGCGGGAGGCGTCCGCGTTGGCGGCGTCCCTCGCGAAGGACGGCGCCCTGACGATGTCCGCGTTCATGGAGCGCGCGATGGCGGTGCCAGCGCTCAAGGCGCACGCCGGAGACCTCCCACCCTTCGGCAAGGGAATCGTCGAGGACCTGTCCCATCGGAAGGCGGAGGATCTCGCGGAGGCGACGACCCACATCCCGGAGCGGGAATACCTCGAGGCCGCGCGTCCGTTCCTCGAGAGCGAGATCGGATGCACGGTCCGCGTGCACGCCGCGGACGAGCCGGGGGTAGAGGACCCGAAGGGCAAGGCACGCCTGGCTATGCCCCGACGGCCCGCGATCTACGTGGAGTGACGCGGGATGCCGTTGCGCCTCCCCTCGCGACGTCCCGCCGGACCGCGAACTGCCCCCTTCCGTCGCCGGGCGCCGCCGACGCCGCAAGCGACGCGGCTCATGAAGGTCTCTCTGGGTGCGGGACTCCTCTTCGTCGTCCTCCTCGGGATTGTGTTCATCCCGACTGCGCTGCGATTCGACCGACCGCCTCAGCCAACGATCGTCCTGACGGAAACCGCGAGCAGCCCCCTGTTCCTCGTCGAGGTCACCCGCGTGAACGTGCGCGAACCCCTTGCATCCTACCGAGGGGAGCTCAACATCACGAACATGAGCGAGCCGGACCGCGTGTCGGACATCAACGTGGACATTCCGCAGCTTGGCGAAGGCGAATGGGCGGGAGGGCTCGTCTCGTTCGCAGACGTCGACGGAGACGGCACGCTCTCGATCGGCGATCGGTTCACGATTCGCCCGCAGACGACGGGTTCGTGGCGGTACGAGCTGTTCATCTTCTACGCGAGCAACGCGGAGTTCGCGGTCGGCTACATCCGACTCGGAGCATGACGATACCTTTATCGCACGGCCGTGGTTCGCACGGCCCGCGGGCCCGTAGCTTAGCCAGGTAGAGCGACCGGCTCTTAGGGGACCCGTTCGGGTCGCCGGAGACACCGGTAGGTCAAGGGTTCGAATCCCTTCGGGCCCGTTTCGGGCGAACTCCATGGCGCGCAACCTCTACTTCATCGGGACCGCGGGGTCCGGGAAGACGACGATGACCCACGCGTTCCATACGTGGATGCAATCCCAGGGCCTCGACGCGGTCACCGTGAACCTCGACCCGGGCGTCGACAGCCTTCCCTACGAGCCCGACGTCGACATCCGCGACTGGATCCGCCTCGACGAGATCATGGCGGAGCGTGGGCTCGGCCCGAACGGGGCGCAGATTCTGGCGGCGGACATGCTCGCCCTCAACGCGAAGGAAGTCGCCGACGTGCTCGAGACGTTCGAGACGAGCTACTTCCTGATCGACACGCCCGGGCAGATGGAACTGTTCACGTTCCGCGAATCGAGCGCGATCGTCATCGACACGTTCGGCCGCGAGGACAGCGCGCTCGTGTACCTCAACGACCCCGCGCTCGTGAAAGACGCGTCCGGACTCATCTCCTCCCTGCTCCTCGTCGCGACGACCCAGTTCCGCCACGGGCTCCCGTTCGTGAACGTCCTGAGCAAGGCGGACCTCCTCACGCCGGAGGACCTGGAACGGGTCGTGAAGTGGTCCCTCGACCCGATCGCCCTCTACCAGGCCCTCGCGGAGGGGGAAACCACGCCGAAGACCGTGCTCGACATCTCCTTCTTCGAGGGCCTGGAGTCCGTGGGCGTCTACCGGCGCCTCGTCCCCGTCTCCGCGGAGGCGATGTTCGGCTTCGAGGAGATCTACAACGCGGTCCAGCAGGTGTTCGAGGGCGGCGAGGACCTCCGGCCCGACTAATATCATCTCGGATATTCGCCGCGCTCCCTTTATTACGCCCCGACGCCACAGAGGGACCCGTGTCCCCCCTGCTCCTCCGCGAAGATCCTTACGAGTTCGTCGAGGAACGGCCCCTCGTTGTGGTTCGGAAGGACGACGAAGGGGATGAAAAGCGCACGAACCCCGCGCCCGTCGTCACGCCTACCCCCTAGAGGAAGTCGAACTCCGCGAGCACCTCGGGGTGCTTCGCCCGCAGCCGGTCCAGCACGGCCGGCGCGGACATCTCCTCCGGCGCGACGTCCACAAGCGCCCGCAGGATTCGGTTGATCGTCGCGTCGTCCATCCGGAGTAGCCTCTCCTTGAGCAGGTAGTTCCGGTACAGCTTCTCCTCGAGCCGTTCCCGCCAGCGACGCTCGTACCGCCCGAGGAACGCGGCGGAGAAATCGGCAACGGCCAAGGCCTCTCCGGCGACTTCGCCCGCGTACTTGCCCGCCAAGCAGCCATTGAGGATGCCGCCGCCGGTCAGGGGGTCGATCATCCGGGCGGCGTCCCCGACGAGGGCGAGGCCGTCCGTGAACGTCCGCTCGAGGGGCATCGACACGCTGACCGCGCCCGCGATCTCCGAAATGACTTCGCCCCTCCCGAGTTCCGGGCGCTGGACGAGGAACCGGTCGAGGTACACCTTCGCCGCCGCGCGGTCCCGGACCTTCGAGAGGTTCACGCCGAGCCCCACGTTCGCGACGTCGTCGCCCTTCCAGAACACCCACACGTACCCTCCGGGGGCGCAGGACCCGAGGTAGAAGTCGTCGTACCGCGGGTCCCCCTCGACGCCGACCATCGTATACTCCAGGCACGCGTCGATGTCCCGCGTTCGCAGGTGCGTCTCCAGCCCCGCCCACCGGCCGACCTGGGACTCGAACCCGTCCGCTCCGACCACGAGCTTGGCCCGAATGTCGTACGTGCGACCCATGTGCTCGCACCGGGCCCCCACGACGCGTCCGTCCTCCTTCAGGAGCCCAACCGCCGACGTGCGGATCCGGATTTCCGCGCCCGCCCGCGCCGCCTCCTCGGCCAGGTAGCGGTCGAACAGGTTCCGCTCGACCGTGTAGCCGACCTCGTCGCCTGCCCGTGACGCGTCGACCGTGAGGCACGTCCCGTCCGGGGCGAAGACGCGGGCCCCCTGGACCTCGTGCGCTACGAACTTCGGGCTTGGCGGGATTCCGATCTCCGCGAGCCAGCCTTTCGCGATGCCCTCGCCGCACCGCACGGGAGTCCCAATCTCCGCGCGCTTCTCGATCAGAACGGTGCGGCATCCCGCCTTGGCGGCGTA
>JACQPO010000123.1 GCA_016207545.1 Methanobacteriota archaeon
ACAGGAGCGCCTTTGGGGCCGGCGCTTCTTCGCCGTCGTTTTCGCAGTCTGGATCCTCTGCGTCGTCGTGTTCGGCGCCGCAGTGGTGAACTGGTCGCAGCCCGTTTCCGTCGCCCAGTTCGTGCTCATGGCCTTCTTCCTGTTCAGTTTCGCCTTTGCGTTTGCGAAGCGCGTCGTGTCCCTCCTCCTCCCGCCCTTTCGCCTCCCCGCGCTCGATCGGCTGCCCCGTGCCCCTAAGGTTGCGATCCTGTACACCACGATGAATGACGTCGTCCCGGATTGCGTCCGGGCGATTCGGCAGACCTATCCCTGCGACGTGTTCCTGCTCGACGATTCGCCGGACCCGCAGAAGCGTGGAGTCGTGGACCGCCTTGCGAGCGAGGGCAGGTTCCGGGTCGTGCGCCGGAAGTTCCGCCAGGGCTTCAAGGCCGGCGCCCTCAACCACTGGCTCCGCCTCCACGGTTCCGCATACGACTACTTCGTCCTCCTCGACGCCGACTCCGTGCTGCCGTCGGACTGGGTGGAGCGCGCACTCCTCTACGCGGAGCACCCGGACAATGCGGACCTCGCGGTGTTCCAGGGGATGATCAACATCTGGAACACGGACGTGAAGTTCTGCGCCGCCCTCGCTCCCATGCACAAGCTCGGTCAGGACGAATGGGAGCGGAAGCTTGCGGGGTACTTGGGCGCGGTCGTGTGTTACGGACACAACGTCATGATCCGTACTCGCCCGGTCCTCGACATTGGCGGGTTCGACGAGCGCAACGTGTCCGAGGACTTCGCGACCGCCGTCGCGCTCGCATCCCGGGGGTATGGATCGGCGTTCGTCCCACTCCACACGTGGGAAGCGATGCCCGAGAACGTCCGCGGGTTCGTGAAGCGCCAGAACAAGTGGACGCGCGGTTCCCTGGAATTCTTCTCGTTCGTCCCGCCGGCCCGCATCCCCTGGCACAAGAAGGTCGTCCTCCTGATGATTCCGTGGGGCCACCTCGCTTACGTCGCGATTATGGCGGCGATCTTGCTCGCGATCTACGGTCGCGCGTCGTCCGTCAACGCGTTCCTCGCCTTCGGCCAGAACCTCGCGGCCGCGCCCCTGGAGTACCTCTGGTCCATCCCCATGTTCCGGTTCATCATCCTCCTTACCCTCGTCACGCTGCCCGTGACGCTTGCAAAGTTGGCCCAGGTGCGGCTCGGGCTCGTCCCGTTCTATCGGGGCCGTACGCTGAGCCGCGCGATTGGTGCGATCATGTTGCCGCACGAGGTCCGCTCGATCGTCACGTACCTCCTCAACCCCACGCGTCGCTTCCCGGTGACCCCGAAGGACGAGCCCCCGATGCGGATGCGGGAGATCCTCTCGATTGGCAGGGGCACCGTCGCGATGATCGCCGGCCTCACGCTCGGCCTCGTCCTCTGGAACCCGGTCGGGCTGTACTACAACATTCTCTGGCTGACCCCGTTCTACACGGCCCCGCTCGTCATCCACCATTTCTGTGGCCCCGGGTCCCGGCCCGCGGTGCTCGCCAACGGCGGTCATCGAGACCTCCTCACGGATTCGCGACTCCGCACGAGCGTCGACGCCCGCCTGTCCAGGGCCGCGAGCGGGCGGACGGGGGCGCGCGTACCAACGCCCTGGCCCCGCGTCCCCCCTTAAAGGGAGCGCGCGAAACCTCAAATCGCCGGCGCCGTATCTCGCGCGGGGGGCGAAGAGATGGAAATCACGAGGGGCGTTCACCTCATCCAGACGTACGCGAACTGCGCCCTGTTCACGGACGGACGGCTCGTCCTCGTGGACACGAGCGTCGACGACGGGGCGAAGGACATCCTGTCGTTCGTGAAGAAGAACGGGTACGCGCCCGGGGACATCGCGACAATTTTCGTCACGCACACGCATCCGGACCACGTCCTCGGCCTGAAGGCGATCAAGTCCCGCGCCCCGAACGCGAAGGTCGCCGTGCACAAGGACGACGCGGACTACGTCGCGCGGACGAAGGTGTACCCGGGACCGCCGGGCCCGCAGCGCCACGATCCAGTCCCCGTGGACGTCCGACTCGAGGACGGGCAGAGGCACGAGGGGATGCTCGTGATCCACACGCCGGGGAGCATCGCGCTGCTCGACACGGAGCGGAAGATCCTCGTGGCGGGGGACTCCCTGAACAACGAGAAAGGCCTCGGCCCGATGTCGGACCAGTACAACATCGATCCCAAGGCGCACCGGGCGTCGATCAAGAAGCTCGCGAACTACGAGTACGAGGTCATCCTGTTCGGCCACGGAGGGCCGATCTTAAAGGGTGGGGCCGCCCAAGTGAAGGCGCTTGCAGGCAGGTTGTAAGCCTAGCCGCGGGGGGCCTCACCCCCATTGGGCGCGCAGGTCAGGCCCCTTCGTAGACAAACCGGCCCGACGACGAATACTTCCCGCTGATGTCGTAGTTCAGGCCCGCGATGTTCGCGCGGTACTTCTCCGAGATGCCGACGACCTTTTCCATCGTAGGTCCGAACAGGGCATCGTACGTCTGCGCCTTCTTGGGCGTCGACTCGGCGGGGAAATCCGGCGGCGCCCTCACAAAGCCCGCTCTAATCTCCAACGTGTTGCCCGCCCTGACGGACCACGCCTTCCCGTCGTTCGCGTACTCGAACTTTGCGAATGCGATTTCCGGTGGGGCTTTCAGGACCTTTGCGAGCATTGCGAACAGGCCACCGGCTTGGCCCCCAAGGATTTTTTGTAACGCTTCACGTTGGGCATGTGTCGCCTTCTCGTCGAGGACCACTGCAGCCCTGTCAATCCCGAAGAACGGATTGCCAGGTGCGTGAAGCACGAAGGCGAGCGTCAGGCCGTCGAGCTTAGTCCCGTCGAACTTCCCCTTCTCAATGTGCCACACGCCTGTCGCGCGGCAGTCCGGTCCCGTCGGGTTCTGGAAGTAGTTACACGGGCACAACGTCGTGCAGTTACACGCGTCGAAAATCGTCCCTTCCAATCGCCATTTTGCGGTCATATTCCCCCCGACCAGAGAGTGGCTCTTGAACTAGATAAGACTTCGCACCGCGAGTTCTGCGATCACCCCGCGATAGGAACATTGACGACGCGGATGCGTGTATTCAGTCGGAATCTTCATCGCTTGCCGGGCGGTGGCGTCGGCGTGCCTTTGCGACCGGAGCCCGCGTTGGCGGGGGAGTTCCCAGGACTCGAGGCGCTCCTGCTCGAGGTACACGACCTTCGGGTCGCACGTGGGAGCGAAGGCTTGGCGGCGTTCATGGAGGACCGTGCGTCCCACTACCGCCAAACGTATGCGCTGGAGACGGTGAAGGACGAACCCCGGTTGCGGGCGTACCGGGATTTCTTCTGGCGGGTCGGCATCGATCCCACGAAGGTCCGTCCCGCGGCGGAGGCCCTCCTGCGCCGCGTGCTCCAAGGCAAACCACTGCCGCGGATCAACGCGCTCGTTGACGCCTACAACCTCGCGTCAATCGAAACGCGAATTGCGCTGGCCGCGTTCGACCTCGCCAAGCTTCGGGGCGATCTCCGAATGCGGCGGGCCCGGGCAGGCGAACCATTCTTGGGCATCGGCATGGAGGCCCCCACCCTGCTAATGGGCAGGGAAGTCGTCGTGGAGGATGACGAGCGGCTTGTCGCGATCTACCCATACCGGGATGCGGACGCGAGCAAGGTGACCCCAGGGACGCGGGACGTCCTTTTCCTCGTGTGCGGCGTGCCGGGGATTCCTCCGGACGCGTTGGACGAAGCGGTCCGGGTCACCGCAGACCTGGTCACGCGCTTCTGTGGCGGCACCTCCGGCGCATCCCGCTGATCGATTGTACCTCGCCGATCCTCACACGCCGAAGATGCGCGCGAGCTCCTCGTCCGAACACGTCGGCGTGACGCAGAGCAGGTCCGCCACGCCGCGATGGACGCGCGCGACCTTGCGGGACCCGCACCGGTCGCACGTCTCGAGGGTGGGAACCACAAAGCCGGGCGCCTGCACGTTTCGCGTGTTCCGGCACTGCGGGAAGTTCGAGCATCCGACGAACCGCCTCCCCGTCCGCGCGCGCCGCACGAGCATGGTCCCGCCGCACTTCTCGCACGGGCCGACCTCCGCTTCGTCCGCAATCGCGGTGCGGACCCATCGCGCGATCCCAGCCTCGTGGCCCCGCATGTCCGCGAGCACCGCCGCCAACAACGCCCGGCTGTCTGCGACAACGTCGTCTGCGGTCCGCGCCCCGGAGGCGATCGCATCCATCTCGTGCTCGAGCCGCGCGGTCATGTCCGGTCTCGCGACCTGGCCTCCGAACGCCTCGAGTGCCTCCACGACCGCGCGTCCCGCGGCGGTCACGCGGATCCGACGACCCTCGACGTACCCTCGGTCGTACAGCTTCTGGACGATGTCGTGGCGGGTGGACTTCGTGCCGAGGCCGTGCGCCTCCATCTCCTGGATCAGGTGGCCCTGCGTGTACCGAGGCGGCGGCTCCGTCTCCCCGGGTTCGAGGGTGACCGCCGCCACGGGGATCCAGTCCCCCACGGAAGCCTGGGGC
>JACQPO010000019.1 GCA_016207545.1 Methanobacteriota archaeon
CGTGGGTCGAGCGGGAATTCGACGACGTCGCCCTCGACCTCCTCGCGGGCCATGTCCGAAAGGATCGGCGCGTGTCCCGCGTCCACTTCACGTTCGAGCCGCAGGCAGAGGACGCGAAAAACGTCCGGCTGACCGTGAAGGTCGCGTGCAAGGTCGGGGACTGGGACCTCGTGGAGTCCTTCCGAACCCGCGTGCGCATCCAGAAAGGCGTGTGTCCGACGTGTTCGCGGCAGCGCGGAAAGTACTTCGTCGGCACCGTGCAGCTCCGCGCGGACGGCCGCGACCTCGCGGAGGAGGAAGTGCGGCGCGCGGAGACAATCGCCTCCCGCTTGGAGGCTCGGCGGGGCGAGGAGGAGTTCGTCAGCGAGACGGAGGCGGTCCGGGGCGGCGTCGACGTCAAGGTGAGCACGAACCAGTTCGCGAAGAAGCTCGCGCAGGAGTTTGCGAAGAAGTTCGGCGGCACCCTGGGGTCGAGCGCGACCCTTCACACGCAGCGGGAGGGGAAGGACATGTACCGGGCGACGTACGTCGTCCGCATCCCCGCGTTCCGCGTCGGGGACGTTATCCAGTGGCGGGGAGCCCGGCACCGCGTGATCGGGCTCGGGGACTCCGTGCGGCTCGAGGACCTCGCGACGGGGGCGAAGGTGAGCGTCCGCTCGCGAGAGCTCCGCGGCGCCCGCGTCGTCCGCGAGTGACCGTACCTCGAACGCAAACCCTCATGCGGCCCGCGCGTCTTCCCCGCCCGTGGACCCCGTCCCGACGGGCTGCGCGGCGATCGACCAACTCCTGGGGGGCGGCGTGGAGACCGGCTCCCTGACCCTCTTGTACGGCGTCGCCGGGTCCGGGAAGACGAACGTCTGCCTCCAGGTCGCCCGGAACGTCGCGCGGCTGGGTCGGCGGGTCGTGTACATCGACACGGAGGGCGTGTCCCTCGAGCGGCTGCGCCAGATGTGCGGGGACGACTTCGAGACCGTTTTGAAGCAGGTCCTGTTCTCGGAGCCGTACAGCAACGAGGAGCAGGAGCGGCTCATCGAGAAGGCCGTGCGGATGGTGGAAGGGGCCGAGGACTTCGGCTTAATCATCGTCGACAGCGCGACGATGCACTACCGCCTCACGCTCCGGCACGAGGACCCGGAGGAACGGCGGTCCCTCTCCCGCCAAGTCGCCCGGCTCCTGCGGACCGCGCGGAAGATGGACATCCCCGTGCTCCTGACCTCGCAGGTATACACGGACGTGGAGCGGGATTCGATCGAGCCGCTCGGCGGGCACATGTTGGCGCACAGCTGCAAAACCCTTGTCCGGCTCGAAAAGGTGGGCCCCGCCCTCCGGCGCGCGGTGCGGGTGAAACACCGCCACCTCGCGGAGGGGGAGAGCGTGAAGTTCCGACTCGCGGACCGGGGCGTGGAGGACGCGTGACCCACCCGGGAATGCCTGGACCGAAGCCTCCCCTATCCTTAGGAAGGTTGCACACACCCTTTCTCGCTTGACGGAACCCCTTCTCCGTCGAGATGAACCCCGTCGACATGGAGAAGCTATTGAATCTCCATCGGAATATATACGGGACCACGGAGATACATTCCATCTCGACGGAGACGACCTTCGTCTCGATCGAGACGGACCCCTCCTCGCGGGGAAAGGGTCCTTCGACGCGGAGAAGGAACCCTTCGACACGGAGACGATGTCCTTCTCGGTGGAGAAGGAGTCCATTCCAGCGTCTTCTCCGTCACCGCCGATCGGTCGGGAATGATGGTTTGCGGGGTCGCACATCGCGTCCGGGGAGCGCTATCTCGTTCGAACCAACACGCCTCTACGCCGTCCGGGAGAGCTGGGCGCGGGCGAGCGTCTCAAGCACGGTCGCGTACGGCTCCGATGGCCGCGCGTCGCGAAGGGACGCAATCGCGCGCGTCACGTTTTCTTCAATCCGGTCCGTCGTCGGCTCGAGGGCGTACTCTCGGAGGAGGTTCCGCACGAGGCGCACGTCCTTCGCCGTCGTCCGCGTGCCCTTTCCGTACGCCGCCAAGAACGCTCTCCGCGTGGCGGCGGGCATGCGGGCCGTCGCGACCGCGAACAGACGCGTCCGCTTCCCCTTCTCGATGTCGCCTTGCTTCGAGCCGCCAATGTCGGAACGCACGACGCCGGCGCCCAGAAGATCGTCTCGCTCTTGGAATGCAAGCGCGAATCGCCGGGCGTACACTTCGAGGGCCGCGGTGCGACCTTCGTCCGCCCCCGCCAAAAGCCCGCCCGTCTTCGCGGCGGCGACGTACAACACGCCCGTCTTCAGCTCGCTCATCCGCTCGTAGTCGGCCTCCGGGACGCTTTGGAGCCGCTCGAAGTCGATGTCGAGCCCCTGTCCGTCGCTCAGCCGCAGGTCCGTCTCCGTCAGC
>JACQPO010000118.1 GCA_016207545.1 Methanobacteriota archaeon
CTCGTCCGGCTCCACGAACGCGCCGACCGGGAAGATGAAGAACAGGAGGCCGAGGGAGTTCAGCCGGACCTTCGAGACCCGGGCGAGGATGCCGTGGCAGAACTCGTGGACGATGATCGCGACCGCGAGGCCGAAGATGCCGTACCAGATCGGGATGAGCGGGTTGATCCCGGGGATGCCCAGGAGCATCTGCGGCGTCGGCTCCCGCCCGCGAGGCACGTTCGCGACGAGGATCGCGAGCCAAACCAGGACGATCGTCATGGTGATCATCGTCGCCCCGACAATCACGACGGACGCGTCGCCGAACCACCGCCAAAACCGGCGGCGCTGCGCAAGCCGGTCGAGGAACGCGCGGCCCCTGCCCGTCTTCCACATGAGGAAAGGGCCCGACAGGACGAGGCCGAGCCGCTCGAGCCGCTGCGACTTGCGGATGAACCAGAGGAACCCGAGCCAAGCTGCGACGATGAGAACGAAGAGGATGAGGCCCTCGTGAAACATCGAACGGCTGCCTAATTCCGGGGCCTATATCAACTATTTGGCCTCAATCTGGCGGCTCCACACTTCCTCGGGGACGTCCTCGTACACGAACCCTTCGCGCGTCGGTTCCGGGGGCGTGTTCCGCGCGAGCCCCTTGACCCGGTCCACGCGGAGCACCCAGTAGTGGATCCGCCACAGCTTCCCCTTCCGGATGAACACTTCTTCTTGGCGCGTCGTCATGAGGCCCTCTTCCTCGAGCATATAGAACACGTCGCGATCGTCCACGTCGAGGCGATTGTCGATCACCTCAGACTCATAGCCGAAGAAGCTCAACAGGTATTCCGCGAGCGTGTCGAGCTGCTCCTCCGTCATCCCCCGGCGCCCGACCGTCGCCTTCAATGCTTCTCGCAACTCGCTCTGGGTGACGACGGGCACGGACCTCTTCCTCTGCCGAGAGGGTGCATAAGAACGCGTCGTTACCAGAATCCCAAGTGAGAATCATTTAGAGGGGGCGCGCCGTTCCGCGCGCCATGCACGCCATGGTGTACTTCACCGCCAAGGACGAGGCGGACGCCGCCCGCATCGCACGCCATCTCCTCGACCGCCGCCTCATCGCCTGCGCGAACATCTTCCCCGTCCGCTCCCTGTATTGGTGGAAGGGAAAGGTCGAGGACGATCGCGAGGCGGTCGCAATCTGCAAGACGCGCCGCGGAACCGTGCGGCAGGCGATTGCGGAGGCGAAGAAGGTCCATCCGTACGAAGTTCCGTGCATCGTGTCGTACGAGATGGGGCCCGCGTTGGCGGCGTTCGCGAAGTGGATCGACGCGGAAACCCGCGCGGCGCGGGCGAAATGAGGACGCGTCACCGGACGACGACGGCCCCGTATCCCACCGCCAGTGTGCGGTCCTTCACTATCTCCGCAGAGTTCGCGTACTGGAGGAGCTGCGCGCCCTTCGCGCCGAGCTTCTTGGCGGCGACGAGCATCGCGGTCACGGCACCGTAGCCGCACATCGTGATCTCGCGCTCGTGCACCGCGTCCTGGAGGCCCTTCGGGTCGAACTTCACGATCCGGTCGAGCGCGACCCCGTCCTGCTCCCGCGCGAACTGCGCAACGGTCACGCCGCGCGGCGGCATCTGCCCGTAGTTCGGCCCGACGTGCGTGAAGTCCGACGAAGCGATGATCACCGCGTCGAGCCCCTGGAGCGCCTTCGCGACCTGCTCGCCAACCTCCTTCGCGACGTCCCATTCCTGAAACATCATCGCGATCGGCACGAACGACACCTGCGGGTTCAGGTGCTGGAGGAACGGGAGTTGGACCTCGATGCTGTGCTCCTCGCGGTGCGCGTGCGGATCCGCCTCGACGACGCCGCCAACGATTTTGCGGCCCAGAGCCGCGTCGTACGTCGCCGTTCCGAGCGGCGTCAAGTGGTCCTCTGGGCACGCCGCAATGGGGGCGCCCAGGCCATGGTGGTTCGGTCCGAGGATCACGATGTGCTCCGGCCATCCGTCCTCCGCGAGCGCGGCGTATGCGTGCGCCGCGATGGGTCCGGAATACATGTAGCCGGCGTGCGGGACCACGAGCCCTCGAATTCGCCGCGGCCCTCTCTGCGCGGTCGGCACGCGGCCGGGGCCGAACGGGTCACGGTAGCACCCCTCGAGCTGCTGGAGAAGCGCCTCTTTGCTCCCCGCGTAAAACGCGCCCGCGACCGCCGGATACCGGACCATGCTACCGCCTCGCGAGCAGAGATTGGCCCTTCCGTCATAAACGTGCGGGTGCGACGAGGCTCACAGTTGGGCTTCGAAGTCCTCGATCGTCGGCGTGAACTCCTCGTCGTCCTTGATCTGGCCGCGGGCCTTCAAGACCTCGCGCGTGAGCAGCCAGTAAATCGTCGCGAGCGCCCGTCGGCCCTTGTTGTTGGTGGGGATCGCTACGTCGACGAACTTCGTCTCGTTGTTCGCGTCGCACAGGCCGACGATGGGGACGCCGATGTTCGTCGCCTCCCGAAGCGCCTGCTGGTCCGCCGCGGGGTCTGTCACAAGCGCGACCGCGGGCTCCGTATACTGCATCAGGTTCGGGTTCGTCATCGTGCCCGGGACGAAACGGCCCGCGATGACCTGCGCGCCGATCGTCTGCGCGAACAGCCGCGCGGGCTTCTGCCCGTACTGGCGCGCGGCGACGACGAGGATCCGCCCCGCCGGGTAGCGGGCGAGGAACTTCGCCGCCGCGCGGAGGCGGGTGTCCGTCTGCTTGATGTCGAGCACGTACAGCCCGTCCGTCCGCACCTTGTAGATGAACGGCTTCATGCTCGCGGACTTCTGCTGGGTGCCGATGTGGACCCCGCTCGTGAGGTACACCTCCTCCGGGACGAGGAGGCCCTCCGCCCGTTGCTGTTCCATCTCCACGACTAGCCCCCGAGGTATTCCTCGATGCGGATGAGTTCGTTGAGCTTCGCGATCCGCTCGCCGCCGACCGCGCCGGTCTTGATCGCGTAGGAGCCGAACGCAACCGCCAGATGGGCGATCGTCTCGTCCGTCGTCTCCCCGCTCCGGTGCGACATCACGGTGCGGTATCCCGCCTTCTGGGCGAGCCCGACCGTGGTGCGGGTGTCGGTCAGGGTCCCGATTTGGTTCGGCTTGATAAGGATTGCGTTGGCGGCTCCCTTCGAAATCCCTTCTTCCAACCGCGCGGGGTTCGTCGCGAACAAGTCGTCGCCGACGACGAGGCACGTGTCCCCGACGAGCTCCGTGAGGCGCGCGTAGCCCGCGAAGTCCTCCTGGTCGAGCGGGTCCTCGAGGAGCGCGAGGCCGTACGATTCCACGAGCCCCGCGACGAATTCGACTTGGCGGTCCGGCGTGAGCGAACGCTCGCGGTAGACGTACTTCCCATCTCGGTAGAACTCGGACGCGGCCAGGTCGAGCGCGGGCAAGATCGGGAAGCCGGCTTCGCGGGACACGCCCCTACAGGCGTCCGCGAGGACCGCGAGCGCGTCCTCGTTCGAGAGCTTCGCGACCCACGCGCCCTCGTCGCCCTTCCCGATTGGGTCTTGGGGGAGGCGCTTCCGAAGCGTTGCGACGACGGCTTTGTGCACTTTCGCGTTCGCGAACACGGACTTCGACGGCGACGGGTGCTGCGCGAGGCATAGGAATTCCTGGATGTCCGTCCCGCCGATCGCGTGGCGGCCCCCGCCAATCACGTTGCCGAGGGGGAACGGGAACGTGCGGCCTCCGCCAAGGTGGGCGAAGAGCGGCTTCCGCGCGGCCGCCGCGGCGACCTTCGCGACCGCGAGGGAGGTCGCGACCGCCACGTTGCCCCCGATCCGCGCGAAGTCCGGTGTGCCGTCGAGGTCGTGCAGGATTCGGTCCACGTGCTCCTGCGCCTCCGCGTCCACGCCCTTTAACCGCGGCGCGATTTCCGTGCGGAACCGCGCGATGCCCTCGTCGACGCCGCCCGCGGGCCACGCGACGACCTCGTGGACGCCCCGGCTCGCGCCCGAGGGTGCGGCCGCGCGCGCGACGATGTCCCCCGCGCGGACATCGACCTCGACGGTCGCGTCGCCCCGGCTGTCGAGAATCTTGCGGATCCGAAGGGCCTCAATGGCGGGCATGGAGCATCCGCAGGGTCGTCAACGGGATTAGTCCGCGCTCCCATTCGATGACCGCAATCCGGAGCGGGTCCGGGCTCGCGGCCTCCACCAAAGGCGGAGCGCCGAGGGAAATCTGCAACGCCCGCGCGCCGAGCAGGCGGGCGCGTTCAAACCGCGTCGGATTCACCCGTTCACCGAGGCGGCTCCGTAGCGAGGGGCTCGTATAAAGGTTTCCACGCGCGGGTCGCGGGACCTACGACCATACCATTAAGAGGGGCCGGTCCCGTGCCGCGCCGACGGGTGGTTCCCCCATGGTGAAAGGTTATTGCGTGAAGTGCCGGACCCAGCGCGAGATCAAGGACCCGAAGAAGGTCACGCTGAAGAACGGGAAGCCCGCGACGAAGGGCGTGTGCCCCGTGTGCGGCACGGGGATGTTCCGCATCGGCGGCTGACCTTTACCGTATGGACAAGACCTTTTAGAGCGGCGGGACGTACGGACCGTGGCGGTGTCGTCGTGAACGTCCCCCACATCAAGGTGGCCCCGCCCGGCCCGAGGGCGCGCAAGGTGCTCGCCCGGGACAAGAAGTGGCTCGCGACGGCCACGAAGACGAGCCCCCTCGTCGTCGACCGCGCGTCCGGGTCCCTCGTCGAGGACGTCGACGGGAACGTATACATCGACTTCACGTGCGGCGTCTCCGTCGCGAACATCGGGCACGCGCACCCCGCGGTCACGGAGGCGATCCGGGAACAGGCGGAGCGGTTCACCCACTTCGCGGGGACGGACTTCTACTACGACGTCCAGGTGCGCCTCGCGGAGCGGTTGGCGGCGCTCGCCCCCGGGAACCGGCGGAAGAAGGTGTTCTTCTCGAACAGCGGCGCGGAGGCGATCGAGACCGCGATCAAGATCGCGAAGTGGAAGACGGGGAAGCACGTGTTCCTCGCGTTCCTCAACGCGTTCCACGGGCGCACGATGGGCGCGCTGTCCCTGACCGCGAGCAAGGCGGTGCAGCGGGCGCGGTTCCACCCGATGATGCCGGGCACCGTCCACGTGCCGTACGCGTACTGCTACCGGTGTCCGTACAAGCTCACGTACCCGTCGTGCGACGTGTACTGCGCGGACATCATCGAAGACCTGTACATGAAGACGGTCGCCCCGCCGGAGGACCTCGCGGCCGTGTTCTTCGAACCGATCCAGGGCGAAGGTGGCTACGTCGTGCCGCCCCCCGGCTGGGTCGAGCGGATCCAGCGGATCGCGCACGACCACGGCGCGCTCCTCATCGCGGACGAGGTCCAGACGGGGATGGGCCGCACGGGCAAGTGGTTCGCGATCGAGCACACGAAGGCGGTGCCGGACGTGATCGCGATGGCGAAGGCGCTCGGCTCCGGGATCCCGATCGGGGCCACGATCTTCGACGCGAGCCTCGACTTCGGGGAGCGGGGCGCGCACTCGAACACGTTCGGCGGCAACCCCGTCGCCTGCGCGGCCGCCCTCGCGACCCTCGACGTGATCGAGCGGGAGCGCCTCCTGGAGCGCGCGACCCGGCTCGGGGAGCACATGCACCGCCGGCTCGAGGAGATGCGGGGGAAGTACGAGGTCATGGGGGACAACCGGGGCCGCGGCCTCATGCGGGCCACGGAGTTCGTCTCGGACCAAGGGTCGCGGAAGCCCGCGCCCAACGTCCGGGACGCGATTGTGCAAGATGCCCTCAAGCGCGGGCTCATCCTGCTCCCCGCGGGGACCGCCGCGATTCGGTACATCCCCGCCCTGAACATCCCCGAGGAGTTCCTCGACAAAGGGCTGGACATCCTCGAGGCGGCGATCCGCCGGGCCGTCTAGGTCTGCCTCGGGCCTACCTTTTTGTGTCCCGACCCGCATGGCGACGGGCCCGGATTCGGCGTTCGCGGGCGGGTGGCGAGTACGTCAGGCGTGACGGCGGGGATACGGCGTTGCCTCGGTCTGCTCGTCCTCGCTCTGCTCCTCCTTTTGGCGGGGTCGCCCGTCTTCGCGGGCGTCGGGCCAAAGCCCGCGGACACGACGGGCCCCACGATCACGTTTCTCGAGGTCGACCCGAATCCCGTCCTCCCGGGATCCATGATCGTGCGCGCGACCGCCGCGGACGACGCATCCGTCGTCGTCGCGGGGGAATTCCTCGTCGACGACCCCGTTACGAGCCCGCGCTACCTGCTGACCCTCGCGGACGGGTCCGCGGACACCACGACGGAGGACCTCGAGTGGGTGGGCACGTACGACTCCTTCCCGCCGGGATTGCACACCTTGTGGGCGCGGGCCCGCGACGCGGCGAACAACTGGGGGCTGTACGATACGATCCAGTTCTTCGTCGCGAACGCGACCACGCTCGGGCCCACGGTGGGCGGGGTCAGCGTCGCGCCCACCGACGTGTCCCTCGGCGCCGCGGTGACGATCGCCGCGACGGCCTCGACGCCGTTCGCGGGAAGCTCGGTCGAGGCCGCGGAGTACTTCGTCGACACCCCCGGCGACCCGGGCACGGGGACCGCGATGCAGGGGGCGTTCGGGAGCGCGACCGTGCCGGTCGACTGGAGCGGCGTCCTCGTCCTCCCACGAGGGGCGCACGCGGTATACGTCCACGCCCGGAACGACGCGGGCACGTGGGGGGACTTCGGGACCGCGAACCTGACCGTTCGGGCGCCGGACCTCGCGACCCGCCTCCTCGTGGACCGGGTCACCGCCCGGCCGGGGGAGGACGTCACGTACACGGTCGTGTTCGAGAACGCGGGGAACGCGGACGCCACGAGCGTGTGGGTGAACGTGACCCTCCCGTCCGCGGTGGCCTACTTGGCTGACACGGCGGCGGACGCGGGTGGCGTCCGGACGGCCGGGACCCATTACGTGTTCACGGACGTCGCCCCGGAGGTGCGCGGGTTCACAATCCGGAGTCAGGTCGCCGCGGGGACCCCGGATGCAACCCCCTTAGAGGCCGCCGTGGACGTGGACTTCACGAACGACGCGGGCTGGGACTTCCCCGCGGTCCGCGCGACCGCGACGGGGGACGTCGTCGCCCCGGAACTTGCGCTGGCGCTGCAGGGTCCCACGACCGCGAACGCCGGAGAGGCGGCGACGTACGTCATCCAGCTTAATAACGTAGGATCCCGCACGATTCCCACGGTCGACGTCGCCCTGCTCGCCACCCCCGCCCCCGACGTGGTCGCGGACACCGCCGCCAACCTGGGCGGCATGCCCACGGGGCCGGGCAGTTGGCGGTTCCCGGACCTGCCGCAGGGCTCCCACTCGTTCGTCGTCCTCGAGCGCGTACCCGAGACTGCGGCGAACGGGGCCCAGGTCGCCCGCATCGTGAGCGTCACGTACGTCTCCCGGAGCGGCACCGGGGCGGAGGTTCGGGAGGTCCTTTCGCTCCAGGTTGCTGCGCCGTCCTTCACCCTCCGGGCGACCGCGGACCGCAGGGAGGTCCCGGAAGGGGAGGCGGTGGCGATTGCGGTCCGCTTCGCGAACGGAGGGTCCGTGCCGGCGGGGTCCGTGTGGATCAACCTGACCCTTCCCCGCGGCCTCGCGCTCGCAGGCGGCGACCCACCGACGGCATCCGCGGGCGGACGGGCCTCGTGGCGGTTCACCGACGTCGCGCCCGGGAGCTACGCGCTGACCGTCCTCGTGAGGGCGCAGGGGGTCGCGACGTTTAGCCTCGCGTTCGCCCTCGCGTACACGAGCCCGAACGGCGTCTTCCTGGCAATCGTCGGCGCTCCGGCCGTCCTCGCGGTCCTCCCCGCCCCGGCCCCCGTCGCGGGGTTCGCGGCCGTGTTCGCCTTCGTGGCCGTCGCCGTGGCGGTCGCGGGATTCCTCGCGACGGAGCGGGGGGCGTACGCGGTGTTCCGTCGCCTCGGCCGCGGCCCCGAAACCCCCGAGGTCCGAGCGCGGGTCGGCGCGTTCGTGTTGAACCATCCCGGCGCCTCCTACGCGCAGATCCGAGAATTCCTGGCGCTGCCCAACGGGCCCCTCGCCCGCCACCTGTCCGGCCTCGAGGCCGCAGGGGCGGTTCGGTCCGAGGCGTCGGGGAAGTACCGGCGGTTCTACCCGAAGTGACCCGGGTCACGTCGACCGGAACCGCTTGAGGGGCTTCGCGAGGTGGCGGCGCGCGGACACCGCGGGCTCGTACCAGCCGGGGGCGATCGCCCGGCGCCCCGGCACGAGGGACACGACTCGGAGCTTCTCCAAGTTGATCGTCCGCGGGGACGCCCGCACGGCCCCGCACGCCCGGACGAAATCGCCCGGACGCAGGGACCGGACGACGCGCCGGAACTCCTTCGACGGCTCGTACGCCGTGCAGTCGACCCGGTCCGCGCCCCGGTCGATGGGGACGACGACGTGACCGCCGGGCAGCGAGCGCGGCATCCCCGCCACGGCGCCCTCGACCGTGACGGAGGTGCGGGGGACGAGGGGGCCGCCGTTCGCGGGGATCAGATGGTCGTCCGTCCCCTGGTTCGTTTCGAAGAGGAGCCAACGGTCCGCGGGTTCCGTGGTCAGGGTCGCGAGGGCGGTGGGGAGGACCTCCGGGTCGTCCCCGCGGACGCCGCACAGAATCGGGCAGGGAGAGTGCGGGGCTAGGACGACGCGGCGGTTCGCGTAGTCGTAGTTGTGGAACGTGGACGGGAACCGCCGGTCCATCTCGAGGACGGACGCTTCGTCGAGGCTCCGCGGAGTGCCCCAGCGCGACCGTTCCCGGTACGCGAGGACCTCGTACGTCCGGTCCTGCGGACGCCAGCTGACCGCGGCGAGAGCCCCGATGCGCCCTCGTCCTTCCTTGAACCCGCCAATTCGGCCTCGGCCCGCGCCGGCCGCGAGCGCCTCGGTGAGCGACACAATCGTGCGGACCGCCCGCCAGTACAGCCGCGGTCCCGGCCGCTCCGTCAGCAACGCGTACCCGGGGTGCGTCGTGGGATCGTCAAGCGCGCTCCACCGGGCGATGACCGTCCGCACGCGGGCTTCGAACGCGTCGTCCACGGGCGCGGGGTCTCCGCGCGGATAGGCCCGCACGGGGCGACCGTCCAGTTCCCCGACGACGCGCGGCTCGCCCCGGCCCCGGCCGAACCGCACGTACACGGCCCCGTTCCCGCGGGTCTTCCACGGAACGTTCGGGTTCAGGCGGACGAGGCGCGGCCATCCGAGGAGGTCCCAGTCCTCGAACTCCCGCACGAGCTCCGTCGCGAGGTACGTCGTGCACAGACCTTGGCGGGAGTCCGTGTCGTCGACGCCGACATGCGCCACGCTGGCCTGAAGGTCGTCACAGGCTTCTGCCTTGCGCTTACGCGAAGTCCTTTCGGGAGACTGCCACCAAGATCAGGCCGATCAGGCCCAAGATGCTCCCGAGGATGAAGCCAAAGCCGAGAAGGCCGAAGATGCCCCCGACGAGCGCCAGGCCCCACATCTTCCTCTGGACGCCCATGACGCCGCCAACGAGCGCGATCAGACCGAAGATGATGAAGATCGCGCCGCAGACCGCGAAGAAGGCAGAGACGTCGATGAAGACGCCCGGCAGGCCAGCGCCCAGGGCGGCAATCCAGACTCCCTGGACGATCGCCAGGATCCCGGATACGAGAGTCAGGGCCCCTCCCGCGACGGGCAGCATCGATCGCTCTTGCATCATCGGTTGCGCCATCGGCATTGGCGGGGGCGGTGGTGCGGCAGCCATGGCTGGGGCACCCACATCTTAATATATAATGCTAGCGCGGGGGCTTCCTGTGGGACGCGGGGTCAGTATTCCCCGAGCGTCCCCTCCCGCCTCGCACTTCGCTCGATCCGCTTGTACACCC
>JACQPO010000129.1 GCA_016207545.1 Methanobacteriota archaeon
CACCTCCGCCATCTGGTCGAACGTCGGGTCGGACTGGCGGAACCGGATGTACCCGTTCTGGTCGACGATTACCACAACGGACAACGTCGTGACCCCGTAGCTCCGGCTGACCCCCGCCGTATCTCCCGCGTAGATCCAAGGGGTCCCGTACGTTGCGGCGTAGGCGTTGAGGTCCGCGTCCGATCGGGCCTCCGGGAGCATCTCGAGGGAGACGATCTGGACCCGGTCGCCGAACGTGTCGTACAGTGGCCTCAGATGATCACGCGTTTCAATCTTGCATGGAAGGCACCAGTCGGAGGACGTCATGAAGAACAGGACGACGGGACGGCCGCGGAACTGGCTGAGCCGGAACGTGTTCCCATGGCTGTCGACGAGGGAGAAGTCCGGCGCGGGGGATCCGGACGGGGACGCGCCCGAGAACGACGTGAACGCGAGGTACGCGAATCCGGCGCCGAGCACGACAAGCGCGCCTGCAAGGGCCACGAGTTTGGTCCTGTGCGCGCGGGCCTCCGCCCGTTTCGCCTGTTCTCGCTCCTCCCTTCGACGTTGTTTCTCGCGCCTTCGATGCGCCATCCCTACGACCTCCCGCTCACCGCCAAACCACCGCGTAGAAGTAGACGACGACGAACCCCGCCACGACCACCAGCACGGCGCTCGCCCGCTGGATGTGGGGCACGATCCTGCGCACGTAGGTCCTCGCCGCTCCCTCGGACAGGGAGAGGGCAACGGACACCCCGACCATGACGAGCCCCATCCCGGCGGCGTAGGCGAGGAGGACGAAGAACGCGCCCTCCGCGCCCCCGACGGCGAGGCTTGCGAGGAGCGTGGAGAGGAACACGGGCAACGTGCATCCGAGGGAGGCGAGACCGTAGCCGATGCCGAACGTGAAGATGGATGCGGGCGAGCGGGACGTCGGGCCGCGGAGACGGAGGTGGAACGTTGGAACGGTGCCTGTCAGGAGGAGCAGTCCGAGCGCGATGATGGCAACCCCGATGCCGATGGAAATCCACTTGAGGTATGCACCGAGAAGGTGGACGCCGAGCTGGGAGACGAGAAACCCAATGCCCAGGAACAAGAGGAAGAAGCCGGACGCCGCCAAGCCCCCCAGCTTGAGGCCCTCGGCGACGCGGGGCCACATGGTTTCGACGCGCGCGAATCCGCCGACCGGGTTCCCATGTCCCTGGGACGAGCCCTTGGGCCCGCTCGCCACGAAATACCCTACGTACGCGGGAAACAGGCCGACGCTGCAGGGGGAGAAGAAGGAGGCCGCACCGGCGGCAAAGGCGAAACCGATGAGGAACGGATCGAGGGCCACGGGTTACATCACCTTCTCCAGCCAGGCGGAGAGGGTCTCCGCGTCCGTCATCTTGTCGTCGCGATACCGAATGAATCCTTCGCGGTCGATGACGAAGGTGCTCGTTTCCTCGGCCTCGTAGAGCCTCGTGACGGTACCCTCGAAGTCGAGCGCCAAGGTCCAGTTGAACTCCATTATTTTCCGGAACTCTTCGGGAGAGTAGTAGTTGTAGGGGCTGTCCAACGCGATCGACAGGAACGCGACGTTGTCCTTGACCGAGGCCTCGATCTCTTCCATGTAGTAGACTTCGAGGGCGGAGTAGGAACAGCATACGAGGATCACGAAGTGGATGACGACGACCTTTCCTGGAAAACGGGAGAGGGACACAGCATCACCGCCATCTGTGGGCAACACGAAGTCAGGTGCCATCATCGGGGTCGAACTCTCTTCATCGGGTACCGGGCCGGGGCGCGCCCACTGGAGCGCGAGCAGGGAGATTGCGAGGACAAGGACGACGGATACGCCCCGCCAACGAGCTCGCCTCGCCCGCGAACGCCCGCGACGAAGGGGTTTGCCCTCTGGAAACTGGATGGAGACCGCGTTAGGGTCCCGCGGTTTCAGGTGCTCGGGCGATGTCAGTCGAGGCATATCCTTGGCAGTCCCATGTCCGCTCGTATCAAAGTAGATTCATATATTAATGTGTGTTGTACGGGTTCTAATCGTCGAAATCCGATTGCGGAGGAAGTGAGTCGCATGACACAACGGTACGACTTAATCATCCTGGGCGGCGGTGCGGCAGCGTTCAGCGCGGCGATCCGCGCAGACCGGAACGGGGCGAAGGCCCTCATGATCGACGGGGGCACGATTGGCGGCACGTGCGTGAACGTCGGGTGCGTGCCGAGCAAGCGCCACCTGGCGGTGGGCGACCAGTACTTCCGGATCGCGAACGGACCGTTCAAGGGTCTCTCCCTCGAGGACGGATGGTCCGCGGATTTTCCCGCGATCGTCCGCACGAAGGACCGACTCATCGCCTCCCTCCGGAAGGGGAAGTACGAGGACGTGTTGGCGGCGTTGAAGGGCGTCGAGTACGTGCGGGGCATGGCCTCCTTCGTCTCCCCCCGCGAGGTAAAGGTCGGGAAGAAGCGCTACGAGGGGGAGAAGTTCGTGATCGCCACGGGGTCGTCCCCCACGATCCCGCCAATTCCGGGCATCCGCGAAGTCGACCTCCTGACGAACGTCGAGGCCCTGTCGCTGAAGGATCGTCCGGGCTCGATGATTGTTCTTGGGGGCCGGGCTCTCGGCCTCGAGTTCGCGCAGATGTACCAGCACCTCGGGACGCAGGTTATCGTGTTGCAGCGGAGCGCCCGGATTGTCCCGGAAGAAGAGCCGGAGGTCTCCGAGTATCTGCGCCGGTACCTCGAGGAAGACGGCGTCGAGATCTACACGGGCGTCGACGTGGCGTCCGTCGAACGCAAGAAGGGACGGAAGGTCGTCGCCGCCAAGGTGGGCGGCGGGCGACGGACGTTCGAGGCCGACGAACTCCTCCTCGCGACGGGGCGCACGCCCAACACGGAGACGCTCAACCTCCCGGCGGCGGGGGTCAGCGTGAAGGGGGACAAGGGCGTGAAGGTCGACGCCCAGATGCGCACGACCGTGCCCCACATCTTCGCGGGCGGGGACGTGAAGGGGAAGCCGATGCTCGAGACGACCGCCGCCAAGGAGGGGTACATCGCCGCGGAGAACGCGCTCGCGAAGCGTGGGCTGACGATGGACTACCGGGCGGTCCCCCACGCGGTGTTCACAAATCCCGCGGTGGCCTCCGTCGGGCCCACGGACGCCGAGGCGAACGCGACCCAGCGCGTCCGTTGCGCGTGCAACACGGTGCTGCTAGACAAGGTGCCCAAGCCGCTCATCGTGGACGATCCGCGGGGCCTCGTCAAGATCGTCGCCGAGGCGAAAAGCCACAAGGTCTTGGGCGTGCACATCCTCGCCTCCCTCGCGCCGGAGATGATCCACGAGGGCGTGCTGGCGGTGAAGCACGGCCTCACGCTCGAGGACCTCCTCGACACGGTCCACGTGTTCCCGACGTACAGCGAGGCGATCAAGATCGCCGCCCTCTCGTTCTTCGAGGACGTGGACAAGCTCACGTGTTGCGCCCTATGAGAGGAGAACGGGAAGGGCGGCGGTTGACGGACCCCGAGCCGCCCCTTCGCGGACGTTCGCCTATTCCGTGACGACGATCCTCGCCGTCATGTACGGGTGGGGGTCGCAGTGGTACTCGTACGTCCCGGGCTCCGTGAACGTGTACGTGAACGTGGCCATGTGTCCCATCATGCCCGAGTCCGTCCCGGCGCCCATCCCCGGCATTGCCCCGTGTTCTCCGAACGAGACCGTGTGGCCCACGTGATCCATGTTCGTCCACTGGACCGTCGTCCCCGCGCGTATCGTGAGGCTGCTCGGGCTGAACGCGTAATTCGCAATTGCGACACGCTCGTCGTCGCTCGGGGAGGACGCCCGCCACACGAGGGCCCCCACGCCGGCGACGAGGACGATGCTGGCCGCGACGGCGAAGATTGCGACCTTTCGATCCATCTCCGATCCTCCTTCAGTGGGTCCCTCGTTCCAGCTCGGACCGCATGCGCACGTATTCCTCTTGCGTCAGTTCCCCGCGCGCGAACCGCACGTTGAGGGTCTCGAGCGCGGGGGACGCGGGCACGTACGTCTGCGACGGCGCCAAGGCGCCCAGGGCTGCGAGCAGGAGCACGATTAAGAACACGGCGGGCACGACCATGAACAGGACGCCCCAGCCCATCCCCCACCCCATCATGCCGGTTCCACCGCCATACGGCGCGAAGAAGGCCGCGAAGAGGGCTATCAGCCCGACGGCGAGGACGACCGCCAGCCCCAACCAGACCAGGGGGCTCGTTTGTTTCGTTTCCATTTCCTTCACCTTGAGGTCTTTTCGCCTCGTCCCTCTATCCGCTGAAAGGGGCCTTCAGGTCTTCGTGAAAAGAGGCGCGATGGCGGTGCAAAGCGTGCAAAAGGTCGCCGTCACGCCTTCTGCCGCCACGCGTCCGAGAGGCGGATGCGGTTCGTCATCCCGTGCCGCTCCCGTTGGATGAGGCCTTTGCCCTCCAAGCGGTCGAGGACCCGGGAGACCTTGGATCCGGAGAACAATCCCGCGCCCACGAGGTCCTTCTGGAGGACGACGCCGCCGGCCTCGACGATGCGGCGGTACAGCTTCCGCTCGTCCCCCGTGAGGAGGCGAAGGGCAAGTTCCTGGACCACGCCCGAAGCGTCCCCGGCCTGCGAACCCCCGCGCGGGGTCTCGCCTCCCTCCGCCGATGGCGGCGAGAACATCGGGGTCTCCCCGCCGCGAAGGCCTCGGGTCAGGAACACGTAGGAGAGGGCCACGCCCGCGATGATCGCCGCGAGGAGGACGAACACCCCCCAAAGGATCAGGAAAGCCTCCGAAACCGTCGCGTGGTCGATGAAGAACGGGAGGAGCAGGATGAGCCCCACGAGGAGGATGGCTCCCGCCAGGGCGATCTTGGCCAGCGTGCGGCTCCGCGCGAGGAGGGTCGGATCCATCAGGGTTCCGCCCGTCGAAGCCGGACGGCCGCCATAAGCCTTCCCGTTCCATCCCGTTGAGGCCGCGAGGGGAGGGCGGAGGCTCCGAAGGCTGGGCCTGGACGCGATGGCTACGGACTTCGGAGGACCTGCTGCGTCCTTCCGGGGGGCTGGAGCCAGCGGGCGACGACATCCTCGTGGCCCCGCGCATAAAACGTGGGCGGCGTCGTTTTCGGGTCAAACCACCCGAGGTCCGCGTACCATGGCGGCCCCTCGAGGAAGAAATCCCGCGGCGGGATTGCGTCGACGAGGAACCATAGGTCGAAGTGCGGCTGGCCCGGCGCCCGCGCGGGATCGTAGAGATCGACTTCCACGCGGGGCTCTCCGTAGGTCAAGCCGGGTAGCCGGAGGACCTGCTCCCCCACGCGCCGCGCGGCGACCCGAGGATCCTCTCCGAACTTGAGGTGGCTTGCGGGGATCGTCCAGCCGCGGCCGTGCCGTCGCCGGCGGTCCGCGTCGAGCCCGGTCAGTGTTTCCCACTGCGGGTCGTCCCCGTACTTCCCCAGGAGGATCTTCCCGTCGTGTTGCACGAAAAGGAAGACGCTCAGGCACATGCCGCCGGGCGGCAAGGATGAGAACCCCGCGGGCGGCCCGCCTTTCGTGAGCCACAAAAAGGGACCTTCGCCAGCCATGGTCGTGTGTAGCGCGCCACGCGGGAAAAGGGTTCGCGCACCGGAGCCTACTTTTGGCGGCCGACTATGCCGCGTCGATGAAAGTCCTCGTGACCGGTGCGAGCGGGTTCCTCGGCCGCGCGGCCGTGCACGCGTTGGCGGCGGCGGGGCATGACGTCGTCGGCCTCGTCCGCGCTCGGGAGAAAGCGGCGCTGGTAGAGGCCGCGGGGGGCAAGGCCGTCGTCGGCGACGTTCTCGACCTGACCTCCCTCGGGCGGGCGATCCACGGCGCGGGCGCCGCAATCCACCTCGCCTCCGGCGCCACCGCCAAGGAGTCCGTCGCCGTCCGGGTTGGCGGGTGTCGGAACTTGCTGACCGCCGCGAAAGCGGAGAACGTGCGTCGCATCGTCGTGGGCTCCGGCTACTGGGTCCATGGCCATCGCGAAAGCACAATTACCGAGTTCACGCCCTTCGCTCGGGGCGTGCCCACTTGGTACAACGGGCAGGCGGAGCGGATTGCGCTCGACGCTCATCGCGCGGGCCAAATCGGGGCGCTCGTCGTCCGCCCGGGCATGGTGTACGGGCCCGGGAGCTGGTTTGCGGCGATGGTCCGTGGGCTGCAGGACGGGACGTGGCGGTACGTCGGGAACGGCGCGAACCACTGGTCCCCCGTGCACTGGGCGGACGCGGGGGAAGCGTTCCGCGTCGTCCTCGAACTCGGGGAGCCCGGGGGCGCGTACCTCGTGTGCGACGACCGTCCCGTGCCCGTACGGACGTTCGCGTCGTTCGTCGCGGAGCGAATCGAGGCGCCGCCGCCAAAAGGCGTGCCGCGATTCTGGGCCGCGCTGACCCAGGGCCCTGCGCTGGCGCGCGCCCGAGGGGCGAACCAGGCGGCCTCGAACGCTCGGCTCAAGGCCCTCGGCTGGAGCCCCCGGTTCCCTGACTACCGCCAAGGGGTGCCGGACATGCTGCGGGCGATGGGCGTCCTCCGGTGACCCCGCGACCGTGCGCTCCCTAGGGGATCACCGAGTTGGAACAAATGACCAAACCGTCCTGGGGGAGGATGTTTGGCCCCGGCGGCGTTCGCGGCCCCCGGACCTTTCGTTGCGGTCTTTCCTCCATTGAGGAAATCCCCGCGTTCTGGGCGGCGGACAGCGCGGCATTTGGCTCAATTGGGGAAAACCGGTTGGGTCAATTGACCTAACCGCAGAGCAGGAGAACGTTCTTGGCCACCGTCGGGCATTCCGTCTCGTGGCCCGCGATCCTGTGCTCGTCTGGCTTCTCGAGACCGACGAGCCCGCCATGCGGTACCTCGCCTCCCGCGACCTGCTCACCCGCCGGCCGAGCGAGCGGACGTTGGCCCGCCTCCGTGCGGAGGTGCCGAAGCGGGGGTGGGCCGCGAAGATCCTCGCCCGCCAGAAGGCGAAGACGTACTGGGCGACGAAGAGGACGTGCTACGGGCCGAAGTTCACGTCCACGATTTGGCAACTCCAAGTCCTCGCGGACCTCGGTCTGACCCGGAGGGACGCGCGGCTCGCGAATGCGGTCGAGCTCTGGTTCGACCTCCACTGCGCGCAGGACGGCGGCTACACCCCGTGGTCCCGCCTTGAGGGAGCGCAATACTCTCGCACCCATTTTCGCCATCGGGACCGCTTCATGAAGCGCGGCCACCTGTGCACGACGGGGAACATGGTCCGCTCCCTGATCCGCCTCGGCTATCTAAGGGACGACCGCGTGCAGTCCGCCATCGACTGGCTCGTCGACGAGCAGTACGGGGACGGGGGCTGGGATTGCTTCGGTCGCCCGAACGCCACCATGGACGCGTGGGAGGCGATGAGCGCGTTTGCGGAGATTCCGGCGAACCGCCGATCGTCCGACGTGAAGCGTGCGATCGCGCGGGGCGCGGAGTTCTTTCTTGGGCGCCGGCTGCTCCACGAGGGCCCGCGGTTCGAGCGGTGGTACTGGTGCCGGTATCCGTGGCACTACCACTACGACTTCCTCGTGGGCCTCGACTTCATGACCGCTCTCGGGTACGGCCGCGACCCGCGGATGGAGGAGGCGCTTGCGCACCTCGCGTCGAAGCGCCTGCCCGACGGGCGCTGGAAGCTCGACCACACGAACGGGAACCTCGTGCTCGAGTCACGCGGGAAGCCGTCGAAGATGATTACGTTCCTCGCGCGCCGCGTCGCGAAGCGCGTCGGCGGAACCTGGGAGCGAAGAATCGCAGGCACCTGACCCGCGTTATGCCCAGTTGAGCATAATCGTCGGTCCGACTATGACCAGTTGAAGCATGACGCATGTCGGTTGGCTCAGTTGACCAAACCGCGCGGCCTACCCGTCCGCGTCCCGCCACTCCGGGAACTCCTTCGCCATCCGGACGGCGAGGTCGAAGTTGTGGGTCGAAATCTCCTCGATGTTCACGCCGAGGGGCACGGGGTTCCGGGAGGACGCGACCGCGTCCCGCACCTTCGCCCAGATCGACCGGGCGACTTCGAGGGACGCGACGCCCACCTCGCCCTTCGCGGGCAACAGGCGCTCTTCGGTCTCCGATGTGATTGCCGCCCCCAGCCAGATCAGGAATTCCACGTCCTCGTAGTCCGCGACGGGCGCGAAGCTCAGGAGCACGGTCGCGGGCTCGATCCCCTCGAACGCGCATGCTTCCCCGTACCGCCGCAGGATCGTCGCGACGGGCTCCGGCTCGAACAGGACCTGGGTCGTGAAGAACCGGGAGCCGGTCAGCGTCTTCCCCAGCAACCGCTCGACCTCGTTCGGCCGCTCCGGGATCAGGATGTTCCCGAGGGTCACGCTGCCCTGGTCCCGCCCGAGCTCCCGGAGCCTCCGGTTCGCCTCCGCGACGCTCGGGCCCGGGTACTTAATCCGGCCGCTCGCGCCGCCGACGAGGACGAACGTCCGCAGCCCGTACCCGTACAGGGACTCCTTGACCCACGACTCGAACGCGGCCATCCCGGGGAGGTGGACGACGACCTTGTTCACGATCGGCTCCACGGGGAAGCTCTCGTTCAGGAGCTTCGCGAACCGCCGGGGGTCGAGGTTCCGGTAGAACGGCATTCCCGCGTGGTTCTCGTCGAGCACCTCCGGCAGGTTGATCGCGGCGAGATGGGGAATCGCGCGGACGCCGTCCTGCACCCGCTTCACGAACTTTCGCACGATCGCCTCGCCCGCCCGCTTGTGCGGAGGCACGACCTCGAGCACGATCGGGAAGTCCCTCAGCCGGTCCGCGAACGCCATGGCGGTGCCGCGGGCTACGGACACGCGGGTTCTAACGCTTTTCGGGCTGGGCTGTCATCAGTCCATTCCTATTGGAATACTTAGCCGCACCTTCCATTCCTCCCGCGAGGCAAGTGCGGGGGCAACTCGGAGGGGTCGGGCCCGCTCGTGGGTTGGCAGGGCCGCCACGAGATTGATAGCCTTCGGCCGCCTTTCCGAGGCGGGGTGAATCGATGACGTTGGCGGGGAAGAAGGTCGCGATGTTCGTCGAGGACGGGTACGAGGACCTCGAGTTCTGGGTCCCGTACTACCGCCTCAAGGAGGAGGGTGCGGAGGTCGTCGTCGGCGCGCACGAGAAGCGTCGGTACGAGTCGAAGCACGGGTATCCCGTGGAGCCGGACGGGAAGGCGGCGGACCTGAAGCCGAAGGACTTCGACGCCGTCGTGCTCCCGGGCGGGACGCTGTGTGGGGACCGGATGCGCCGCCACCCGGAGATCCTCGACTTCGTGCGGAAGATGGACGACGCCGGCAAGCCCGTGGCGGCAATCTGCCACGCCCCGTGGGTCCCGATCAGCGCGGGGATCGTGAAGGGCCGCCAGATGACCTCGTACGCGAGCTTGCGGGACGACTGCGCGAACGCGGGCGCGAAGTGGGTCGACAAGGACGTCGTCGTCGACGGGACCCTGATCACGTCCCGCTTCCCCGCGGACCTGCCCGCGTTCTGCCGCGCAATCCTGTGGTCCCTCGCGACGTGACCATGCCCCGCGCGCCCTCGGACTGGCGGGAGATCGTGCGGAAGGGCAAGGCACTGGCGAACCGCAAGGACCCGGCGGGCCTCGACCTCCTCCTCGGCGGCTTTCGCTGGCGGTACGATACCGCGCGGAACGAGGCCATGAAGGCGGTCGCCGCGCTCGGGGAATGGCCCGTACCGCGCCTGCTGACCCTGCTCGACGCCGCGCCCACGGCCGTCGAGCGCCGCGCGGCCGCGGACGCCCTCGGGTGGATGGCGAAACGGAAGGCGGTGCCCGCGTTGCTCCGCGCGCTCGGAGACCCGAACATGGTCGTACGTCGGGCCGCGATGACCGCGCTCCTCCATCTGCGGGCGAAGGAGGCGGTCCGCCCGATCGTGGCGCTCTTGGAGGACGAATCCGGCGGCGTGCGGGTGTTGGCGGCCGGGGTGCTCGGCCGGTTCGGGGAGCGCTCGGCCGTCCCGTCGCTCCTCCGCGCGTTGGAGGACGAGAAGTGGTACGTCCGCCAAGCCGTTGCGCGCGCGCTCGGGGAGCTGGGCGACGCGCGGGCGGTCAGCGCGCTGCAGCGGGCGACGCACGACCCACGCCCGGCGGTCGCAAACGCGGCCCGCCACGCGTTGGCGGCGTGCTTGGGGCCGTGACTAGGGCCTCGACCACCGCTCGATCGCCTCGAGCGCTTCAATGGCCTGGCGGAAGGCACCGCGTGCGTACGCGGGATTCGATTCCACGCGGCGCCAATCGGCGACGGAGTCGAAAAACCGGCGCACGGCGACGAGAGATCGGTCAACGGACTCCAAGTATGTGAGAAGCTCGGGAGTCCGCATCGTCAGCGCGCGCTGCGGGTCGTTCGAGGCCACGGTGGCGGCGTCGTACGCGGCACCCTTGAGGAACATCCCCGCGAGCCGCACGAACGTGGCCAGCGATCGGTTGGGCTTGTCGAGGACGCGGTCGGTCAACGTCCGCCGGTCGTCCGGGATGCGCGCGAGGGTCCGCTTCGCCTTGCCCACGTAGTCGAACTCCCGCCACCGCGCGAGCCAGGAAGGGGGATCCCCGTGCACGACCTCGTAGCTCCCCGGCACCGGCGGCGACCATTCCTCGATCATACGGTCCGCACGAAGAAAGTAGACCTGGAACGCGCTGACTCCCGCGTCGCGTGGTTCGAGCTCGCCGATTGCCTCCTGAAACCGCAAGGCGTGCTCGAGCTTCGGCGACCGATCCGCGACGAGGACGGACGGGTCCACGAACGCGTGGACATCGAGGTCGGAGTAGAGCGGGAGGAAGTCGCCCTTGATCGCGCTCCCCTTCACCATCACGCATCGCAGGTGGGGGCCGAACGCGACCCTGCACGCCTGCACGATCGAGGCAAGCGCGGCGCGCAAGTCCTCGGGCAAGGCGTCGAGGCCCACGCTACGGGGAATCCAAAGGCGGTCAAGAACGTTCGCGCAACGAAGGGTCGTTCAGGTGCGTGCGTCCCAGGCATCGTCGTGGCCTAAGGCGCACGAAACAGGCGGGTTTGCTTTGACCTATACCAACTGCAGCAATCGCGTAAGCGAAGCGATTTTCCGTGCACGAACGTAAAGTCGCGACCGCCCTGCTATGGTTATCACGGCCGTTCGCGCCCTTGCCGGCGGCCTCCCCCTCGACGTTGCACGTACGCAGGGACATTTTTAAGTGCCGCGCTCGGAATACCGGCGCGAAGGGATGGGCGCACTCGTGCCGAGCGTTGCCACCTACGCCCGGGTATCCACGGAAGACCAGGCGAAGGAGGGCTTCTCCCTCGACGCGCAGCGCGAACGGCTGCGCGCGTTCTGCCAAGCGCAGGGATGGGCGGTCGTGAAGGAGTACGTGGACGACGGCCACTCCGGGCGGGACACGAGGCGACCCGCGTACCAGCAGATGATGGCGGAGCGGGACGGATGGGACAAGGTCCTCGTGATCAAGATGGACCGGATCCACCGCAACTCCCGCAACTTCATGGACATGATGGACGACCTGCGGCGTTGGGGGAAAGACTTCGTGAGCGCGACGGAGTCGCTCGACACGTCGACCGCGATGGGTCGTTTCGTGATGGACATCATCCAGCGGATCGCACAGCTCGAGTCCGAGCAGATCGGGGAACGCGTGTACATGGGGATGGCGCAGAAGCACCGGAGCGCGAAAGGACTGCTCGGATTCCGACGACCGTACGGATACGATTACGTCGGCGGACGCCTCCGCGTGAACGAGCAAGAGGCGCACGTGATTCGGCGAATCTTCCGGGACTACGCGGACGGCCGCACGTTGCATGCGATCGCCGCCGCGTTGAACCGGGAGGGCGTGCCGTCGCACCAACGACGCACGTGGAGCAAATCCGGATTGCGTTACCTTCTGCACAACCCCGTGTACGTCGGCCGCGTCCGATGGGACGGCGACGTGCGCGCGGGGGACCACAAGCCAATCGTGGACGAGCGGACGTGGGAAGCCGTGCAGGCGCGACGCGGGGAGCCCGCCGTGCGCGAGCGCGCGGCGGCGGAGGCGTAGGATGGCGGACCGATGCGAGCGGTGCTGGGGCCGGACCGGCCTCAAGCCCCTTTCCCCGGAGGGAATGCGACCCGTCACGTTGTGCCGCGCGTGCCGCGACGCGGCCCCGCGGGATCCGCTCGTGTTCCGGGAGATCTTCATGCGGTTCAGTTCCGTGAAGGAGCTGATCGAGCACTACGACGCGCACGACGAAGACGAGGCGATCCGCAAGCTGTGCGCGGAGCGTCGCCTCGACTACAGGGCCGTGATACGTGCTATCGCATCGCACGGAGATGCGGACGACGACGGCGGCTTCCTCGCGTTCGCCCGTCCGTACGGGTACGTGTGGCGGGACGGCGCGCTCGCGGTGAAAGCGGACGAGGCGCGCACGGTCGGCCTGATCTTCGAAATGTACGTCGAGGGCAAGGGGCTCGCGAAGATCTGCCAGGAGCTCAACGCGCACGAAATCCCCACGAAGACGGGGAAGAGGTGGGCGTCCCAGACCGTCGCGAACATCCTGCGCAATCCGTTGTACTGCGGGATGACGCGGAAGAGCGGCGCGCTGCGCAGCGGGCAACACCGACCCATCGTGGATCCGGAGATGTTCTCCCGCGTGCAGGTCGAGATGGAGAAACGCATTCGAAGGCCGGATCAGAAGCGTGAATCCCATCTCTTCCGGGAGTCCCCGAAGCGAATTGGCGGTGCAAAACGGTAGACCGTTTCGGTCC